>DAITLT010000118.1:0-9298 GCA_036835505.1 Pseudomonas sp. | reverse complement strand
CCTACGGCAACGTCGCGTCGCAGAGCAACAGCCAGCAAGGCTCCAACCCCAAGGAGGCGGCCAAGCAGGGCCTGGCGAAGATGAAGGCGCTGCTGGATATGGGCTTTGCCCAGGGCGTGCTGGCCCCGCAGGAGCGCCCGGATGTGGCGGCCCTGCGCAGTTTGGGCTTCGCCGGTACGGATGCTCAGGTGGTGGCCAAGGCGGCGAAAGAGGCCATGCCCCTGCTGGCAGCGTGCAGCTCGGCATCGAGCATGTGGACGGCCAACAGTTGCACCGTCAGCCCCAGCGCCGACACGGCCGATGGTCGCGTTCACTTCACCGCCGCCAACCTCAACTGCAAGTTCCACCGCTCGATCGAGCACCCGACCACCAGCCGCGTGCTGGCGGCGATGTTCAACAATGCCGAGCACTTCGCCCACCACGCCGCCTTGCCGGCGGTTGGTCAGTTCGGTGACGAAGGCGCGGCCAACCACACGCGCTTCTGCAAGGGCTATGGCGAGGCGGGGGTGGAGTTCTTTGTGTTCGGTCGCAGCGCCTTCGACAGCCGCTTCCCGGCGCCGCAGCGCTATCCGGCGCGGCAGACCCTGGAGGCCAGCCAGGCCGTCGCCCGCCTGCACGGTCTGAGCGAGGCCGGGGTGGTCTACGCCCAGCAGAATCCGGCGGTGATCGATCAGGGCGTGTTCCACAACGATGTGATCGCCGTGGGCAATGGCGAGCTGATGTTCCATCACCAGGACGCCTTCCTCAACAGCGAGCAGGTGCTCGCCGAACTGCAGGAGAAGCTCGCCGCCCGTGGTGGCCGGTTCCAGTCCGTGTGCGTGCCGCGTGAGCAGGTGACGGTGGAGGATGCGGTCAAGTCCTACCTGTTTAACAGCCAACTGCTCAGCCGTGCCGATGGCAGCATGCTGCTGATCGTGCCGGAAGAGTGCCGCAACAACGAGCGCGTCTGGAACTACTTGCAGCAGTTGACCGGCTCCGGCAGTGCCATCGGCGAAGTGCAGGTGTTCGACCTCAAGCAAAGCATGCAGAACGGCGGTGGCCCGGCCTGCCTGCGCTTGCGTGTGGCGCTCAAACAGGCCGAACTGGCGGCGGTCAATCCGGGGGTGGTGATGAGCCATGCCTTGTATGCCACGCTCAATACCTGGGTCGACAAACACTACCGCGACCGCCTGGTGGAAGCCGACCTGGCCGATCCGCAATTGCTGATCGAATGCCGAACGGCATTGGATGAATTGACCCAGATCCTTAAACTGGGCGCGGTTTATCCTTTTCAATTGAATTGAGTCGCCGCGCGAGCCTGTCGGGCTGGTCGTGCGACTGATCTGGAGCTGTTATGAGTGATGCCCTGCAACTGATTCTTGAAGACACCGACGGCACCCAGCTGGAAACCTCCTGCACGCGCTTTGCGGTGATCTGGCAAGGCAAGGAAGTGTGGATTCAGCAGGCCGGTGGCCAACTGATGATTGGCGTCGATGTGGAGGAGGGCGACACCGAGTACGCCAACCTGCTGCTGCGCCCCCTGGCCACCAACCTGGTCAGTCTGGAGCTGGAAATGGAGCCGGTGGAGGCGGGCGACGACGACCACGTTCACGGCCCCGACTGCAACCACGACCACTGAGTCGCTGGCTCAAGGAGTGCATATGCTGGCCCTGGGAAAACTGCTTGAGCTGACTCTGGCGGGGCGCGAGCCCACCGAGAAGATTCAACTGACCCCTGCGGGCGTGCGTCTGCACTGGCTGGCCGAAGGCGCGCTGCAAGTAACCCCGGCGCCGGGTACGGACAATGGCCATGACCTGCTGCTGTCGGCGGCCATTCACGGCAATGAAACCGCGCCCATCGAGCTGCTCGATCGCCTGCTGCAGGCGATTGCCAGCGGCCAGTTGCAACCGCGGGCGCGCTTGCTCCTGCTGCTCGGCAATCCCCAGGCGATGCGCCGGGGCGAGCGCTATGTGGAGCAGGACATCAATCGCCTGTTCAATGGCCGGCATGCCGAGGCCAGTGGTTTCGAAGCCCTGCGTGCCTGCGAGTTGGAGCGTTTGGCGGCGAACTTTTTCAGCCTGCCTGGGCGCGAGCGCCTGCACTACGACATGCACACCGCCATTCGTGGCTCGAAAATCGAACAATTTGCCCTCTATCCCTATTGCCCAGGGCGCAGTCATTCGCCCGTCGAACTGGCGCGCCTGCGGGCGGCCGGAATCGCCGCAGTGCTGCTGCAGAGCAAGGTTGGCATCACCTTCAGTTCCTACACCTATGCCTGCCTGGAAGCCGAGGCCTTCACCCTGGAGCTGGGCAAGGCGCGGCCGTTTGGGCAGAACCAGCAGGTCAACCTTGAGCAACTGCAGGGGCTGCTGGAGTGCCTGATCGAAGGCCGCGACAGCCTGCCTGACGGCCAGGCGCTGGATGGCTTGCAGCTGTTTCAGGTGGCGCGCGAGGTGATCAAGCACAGCGACAGCTTCACCCTGCACTTGCCCAGCGACGTGGAAAACTTTAGCGAGTTGCCGCTGGGCTATCTGCTGGCCGAGGACATCGCCGACACCCGCTGGGTGGTTGACGAGCCAGGTGTGCGGATTATCTTCCCCAATCCCAAGGTCAAAAACGGCCTGCGCGCCGGACTTCTGGTGGTTCCTGTCGCTGTGGAGTGATCCGCAGCGGTCTGATTGACGGTTTCACTGCCAACCACGGCGCCGGCCCTATATAATGCGGCCCTTTGTCCTTTGCCGGCGGTGTGTGGCCGCAGTTTCCGTGGAAGAACCTATGAAAAGCGCAGAAATCCGTGAAGCCTTCCTCCGCTTCTTCGAAGAGCAGGGCCATACCCGTGTGGCCTCCAGTTCGCTGATCCCGGCGAACGATCCAACCCTGCTGTTTACCAACGCCGGGATGAACCAGTTCAAGGACTGCTTCCTGGGCCTGGAAAAGCGCGCCTACACCCGCGCCACCACCAGCCAGAAGTGCGTGCGGGCCGGCGGCAAGCACAACGACCTGGAAAACGTCGGCTACACCGCGCGGCATCACACCTTCTTCGAGATGCTGGGTAACTTCAGCTTCGGTGATTATTTCAAGCGCGATGCCATCACCTACGCCTGGACCTTCCTGACCTCGGAAAAATGGCTGAACCTGCCCAAGGACAAGCTCTGGGTCACTGTCTACGCCAGCGATGACGAGGCGTACGACATCTGGCACAAGGAGGTCGGCATCCCGGCCGAGCGGATGATCCGGATCGGTGACAACAAAGGCGCGCCCTACGCGTCGGATAACTTCTGGGCCATGGGTGATACCGGCCCGTGCGGCCCCTGTACCGAGATTTTCTTCGACCATGGCGAGCACATCTGGGGCGGTCCACCCGGCTCGCCCGAAGAAGATGGCGACCGCTATATCGAGATCTGGAACAACGTGTTTATGCAGTTCAACCGCACCGCCGACGGGGTACTGCACCCGCTGCCGGCGCCGAGCGTGGACACCGGCATGGGCCTGGAGCGCATCAGTGCGGTGCTGCAACACGTCAACTCGAACTACGAGATCGACCTGTTCCAGAGCCTGCTGAACGCTGCTGCCAAGGCCATCGGTTGCCTCAATGAGGGGCAAGCGTCGCTGAAAGTGGTGGCCGACCATATCCGTTCCTGCGGCTTCCTGATTGCCGACGGCGTGGTGCCATCCAATGAAGGTCGCGGCTATGTGCTGCGCCGCATCATCCGCCGTGCCTGCCGGCACGGTAACAAGCTGGGCGCCAAGGGCAGCTTCTTCTATCAGATCGTGGCTGCGTTGGTGGCCGAGATGGGCGCGGCCTTCCCCGAGCTCAAGCAGCAGCAGGCGCAGATTGAGCGCGTGCTGAAGAACGAAGAAGAGCAGTTCGCCAAGACCCTGGAGCAGGGCTTGAAGATTCTTGAGCAGGATCTGGCCGAGCTGAAAGGCACGGTCATTCCGGGCGAAGTGGTGTTCAAGCTGTACGACACCTTCGGTTTTCCGATGGACCTCACCGGCGACATCGCCCGTGAGCGTGAGCTGACGCTCGACGAAGCAGGCTTTGAGCGCGAGATGGAAGCTCAGCGCGTGCGTGCCCGTTCGGCCAGCGCGTTCGGCATGGACTACAACAGCCTGGTCAAGGTTGACGTGGATACGCGCTTTACCGGCTACTCCGCCACCCAGGACAGCGGCAAGGTAGTGGCATTGTTCAAGGCCGGCGCTGCGGTTGAGCAACTGCAGGCGGGCGAAGAGGGTGTTGTGGTCCTCGACCAGACGCCGTTCTACGCCGAGTCCGGCGGCCAGGTGGGTGACTGCGGCTACCTGAGCAATGACGGCTTGCGCTTTGATGTGCGCGATACCACCAAAGCCGGTGCCGCCTTCTTGCACCATGGCGTGCTGGTCAGCGGTAGCCTGCAGGTGGGCGCCAGCCTGAATGCGGTGGTCGATGCCGACGTACGTCAGGCCACCGCGCGCAACCACTCAGCCACGCACTTGCTGCACGCGGCCTTGCGCCAGGTGCTGGGTGAGCATGTGCAGCAGAAGGGTTCGTTGGTCGACAGTCAGCGCTTGCGTTTCGACTTCAGCCACTTCGAGGCGATCAAGCCCGAGCAGCTAAGAGCGCTGGAAGACATCGTCAACCGTGAAATCCGCCTGAACAGTGCGGTGGAAACTGAAGAAACTGACATCGAAACCGCCAAGGCCAAAGGCGCCATGGCCCTGTTCGGCGAAAAATATGGCGACAACGTGCGGGTGCTGAGCATGGGCGGCGGTTTCTCCGTCGAGCTGTGTGGCGGTATTCACGCGGCCCGTACCGGCGACATCGCGTTGTTCAAGATCACCAGTGAAGGTGGGGTGGCTGCCGGTGTGCGGCGTATTGAAGCGGTCACCGGCGCGCCGGCACTGGTCTGGCTGAATGCGGCCGAAGAGCAGTTGAAAGAGGCGGCAGCGCTGGTCAAAGGCAATCGCGACAATGTGCTGGATAAGCTCAGCGCCTTGTTGGAGCGCAATCGCCTGCTGGAAAAAGAGCTGGAGCAGTTGAAGGCCAAGGCCGCCAGTGCTGCCGGCGACGACATGTCCGCCGCCGCCGTTGAGGTCAAGGGCATCAAGGTTCTGGCTGCGCGGCTCGATGGCCTGGATGGCAAAGCGCTGTTGGCGCTGGTCGATCAATTGAAGAACAAGCTCGGCAGCGCGGTGATCCTGCTCGGCGGCGTGCAGGACGACAAGGTCGTGCTGGTGGCCGGCGTGACCCAGGACCTGACCGGCAAACTCAAGGCCGGCGAGCTGATGAAGCAGGCTGCAGCGGCCGTCGGCGGCAAGGGCGGTGGTCGTCCGGATCTGGCGCAGGGCGGCGGCACCGATGCCGGTGCGCTGGATGGCGCCTTGGCGCTGGCCGCAAGCTTTGCCGAGCAAGGTCTGTAAGCGTCGAGCCCAAGGCCCGGAAACGCCCGGTAGCCCTTGGCAGCATATTGAGTTGAATGTTTAATGGGCGCCCTTCACGGGCTGAGGCGGCTTTGAAATGGCTTTGATCGTACAGAAATTTGGCGGCACCTCCGTCGGCACTGTTGAGCGGATTCAGCAGGTGGCCGAGAAGGTGAAGAAGTTCCGCGAGAACGGCGATGACATTGTGGTCGTGGTTTCCGCCATGAGCGGTGAAACCAATCGGTTGATCGAGCTGGCCAGGCAGGCGAGCGATGATCAGCCGGTGCCGCGTGAACTCGACGTGATGTTGTCCACCGGTGAGCAGGTGACCATTGCCCTGTTGACCATGGCGCTGATTCGTCGTGGTGTGCCGGCGGTGTCTTACACCGGCAATCAGGTGCGGATTCTCACCGACAGCGCGCACAACAAGGCGCGTATCCTGCAGATCGACGATCAGAAGCTGCGTGCCGACCTCAAGGTCGGTCGTGTGGTGGTGGTCGCCGGTTTCCAGGGGGTGGACGAGCACGGCAATATCACCACGCTCGGGCGCGGTGGTTCCGACACCACGGGTGTGGCCCTGGCGGCGGCGCTGAAGGCCGACGAGTGCCAGATCTACACGGACGTCGATGGTGTCTACACCACCGACCCGCGTGTGGTGCCCCAGGCTCGGCGCCTGGAGAAGATCACCTTCGAAGAAATGCTGGAAATGGCCAGCCTGGGTTCCAAGGTGCTGCAAATCCGCTCGGTGGAGTTCGCCGGCAAGTACAACGTCCCGCTGCGCGTATTGCACAGCTTCAAAGAGGGTCCGGGCACCCTCATTACCCTTGATGAAGAGGAATCCATGGAACAGCCGATCATTTCTGGCATCGCCTTCAATCGCGACGAAGCCAAGCTGACCATCCGTGGCGTGCCGGATACGCCGGGCGTGGCGTTCAAGATTCTCGGCCCGGTCAGCGCGGCGAATATCGAAGTGGACATGATCGTGCAGAACGTTGCGCACGATAAGACCACCGATTTCACCTTCACCGTACACCGCAATGACTACCAGAACGCCCTGCAGGTGCTGGAACAGACCGCCAGCGAGATCGGCGCACGGGAAGTCAGTGGCGATCTGAAAATCGCCAAGGTGTCGATTGTTGGCGTGGGCATGCGCTCCCATGCCGGCGTTGCCAGTCGCATGTTCGAAGCGTTGGCCAAGGAAAGCATCAATATCCAGATGATCTCGACCTCGGAAATCAAGGTTTCCGTGGTCATCGAAGAGAAATATCTGGAGCTGGCCGTGCGCGCCCTGCACACTGCCTTCGAGCTGGACGCCGCACCGCGACAGGGTGAGTAAGGCGTAGACCCGAAAGGCGCGGCTAATCCCGCGCCTTTCGTCATTTTTGGCGGGTGTGGCAGGCATTTATTTGTGTCTACACTGGTCAATACTTGGCTGACGGCCTGGATGGGCAAGGTGCCCGCGAAGGCTCTAGGCATTTTGTTTGCAGACTGTTGTCCTGAACTGAAATCCGTAAGGAGAAAGGAATGTTGATTCTGACTCGCCGGGTCGGAGAGACCCTGATGGTGGGTGATGAAGTCACCGTCACCGTGTTAGGCGTTAAAGGTAACCAGGTGCGCATCGGCGTTAATGCTCCGAAGGAAGTTGCCGTGCACCGCGAGGAAATCTACCAGCGCATCCAAAAAGAGAAAGGCGAAGAACCAAGCCACTAATTTTTATCGAAATTTTGGCTTTGCAAACGGGGCAAAGATGAGTATCATGCGCCCCGTGTTGCGGAGAGGTGGCCGAGTGGCCGAAGGCGCTCCCCTGCTAAGGGAGTACACCTCATAAGGGTGTCGGGGGTTCGAATCCCCCCTTCTCCGCCATATTTGTGTTCTAGGGCGGCATTGGTAAAGCTCAGTAAGCTGTTGAAATTAAACTGATTTTTACTTGAAAATAGTTTTTCACGCCCTATAATGCGCAGCCTTGTTGCACTCATAGCTCAGCTGGATAGAGTACTCGGCTACGAACCGAGCGGTCGGAGGTTCGAATCCTCCTGAGTGCACCATATTGAACGCAGTTGGCAGTCATGCGAGCTGTTGATCAAACCAGCGGTGATCTGGTTAAAAAGCACCTAATGCACTCATAGCTCAGCTGGATAGAGTACTCGGCTACGAACCGAGCGGTCGGAGGTTCGAATCCTCCTGAGTGCACCAAACAAGAAGGGCCTGCAGCGATGCAGGCCCTTTTTCTTTGTCTAGCGTTTAGTGCGCACGCAGCCGCTCTCGTCAAAGCTGACCTGGCGACTGTGGCCTTTCTCGTCGCGGTATTGATAGCGCGTCTGGCCGTTCTGGCTGCTGATTTTGTCCGGCTTGCCCAGGGCGCTCTCGACATCCCGCTGGGTCATCCCGGCGCGCACACGCTGGCCGATGATTGCGCTGCGCCGTTCGCTGCTGCTGAGCCGATTGCCGCAGCCGTCCTGATGTTCGCCAACCACCACCAGCCGGCTTGCCGCCTTGCTTTTGCGCGGCGTGCGCTTGGGCTTGCTGGGTTTAGCCAGGGGCACTGCCTTGCCGCTGCCAGGGGTAGGGTTGTCCGCCTGTTGCAGTTGTGTGTGTTGTTCGCCGGGGCAGCCTTGCAGGGTGAAGGTCAAGTGGCCATTGGCATCCTCGCAGCGTTGTACGGTGGCGGCCAGGGCGATGCTGCAGGGGCAAAGCAGTAATGCGCAGAGGGTGAGGCGAAGCAGTCCGTGCATGGGGCGTCCTCCTTGACGTGATGCTTCCAGCTTAGATGCTGTGGCCAGCCATGCCAGTGCGTGTCTTGCTGGCTGTGGGCGGCGTCGCAGTAGATCGCAAACTGTGCTGCATGTGTCTGTGCTCGCCGTGATTTGTCGCGTGCAGGGCCCTGGCGCGGTGTTATGATTGCCCGGTCAGCCCCGTCGGGGCTTGTGGATAACCACCATGGACTTACCCAGTAGTTACTTAACATCTCGATTGCCCAATCGCGTATTGACTGATTGATCCCTCTTTGGCGCGCCTCGCCGCTGGGGGTGGAGTGCGCTATGACTGAAGTAGAAGCCAAAAAGCCGCAAGAAAGCCTGCAGGATCGCCTGGCCCAGGTGGTTGAGCTGTTGCATCGCCACCGTTTGGTCGAAGACCTGACGCATCGTCAGGAAGGCCAGCACCATGACCGGGTCGAGAACCTGGTGCATCGGCAAAACCTCGCCGAACTGCAGCGCAAGCTCGATGAGCTGCACTCCGCCGACGTCGCCCATATCCTCGAAGCCTTGCCGTTGCGCGATCGCCTGGCCGTTTGGCAACTGGTCAAGGTCGAGCGCGACGGCGACATTCTCCTCGAGGTGTCCGATGCGGTGCGCGAAACCCTGATCGCCGACATGGATGATCAGGAGTTGCTGGCGGCGGCCAAGGAAATGGACGCCGACGAGCTGGCCGATCTGGCGCCCGAGTTGCCCCGCGATGTTGTCCATGAGCTGATGGAAAGCCTCGACGCCCAGCAGCGCGATCGCGTGCGCTCGGCGTTGTCCTACGAGGAGGATCAGGTCGGCGCCCTGATGGACTTCGAAATGGTGACCATTCGTGAGGACGTCAGCCTTGAGGTGGTGCTGCGCTACCTGCGGCGCCTGAAAGAGCTGCCGGGGCACACCGATAAACTCTTTGTGGTCGATTACGACGGCGTGCTCAAGGGTGTGTTGCCCATCAAGCGCTTGCTGGTCAATGACCCGGACAAGCGGGTTGTTGAGGTGATGGCCAGCGACCCGGTGAGCTTTATGCCGGACGAGGATGGCTATGATGCCGCGCAGGCCTTCGAACGTTATGACCTGATCTCGGCGCCGGTGGTTGATAAGACCGGCAAACTGATCGGGCGTCTGACCATCGATGAGATGGTCGACCTGATTCGTGAGGAAAGCGAAAGCGAAGTCCT
>DAITLT010000117.1:0-9370 GCA_036835505.1 Pseudomonas sp. | reverse complement strand
GAGGCCGTTTTTAACGCAGTATTGCCAACGCAGGTAGTTTTTCAACGGCCTGCTAGAGGCTCAGGCGCATCGACAAATCCACCGCCTTTATATCCTTGGTCAGGGTGCCCAGGGAGATGTAATCCACGCCGGTTTCGGCCACGCTGCGCAGGGTGCTGGCGTTGATGCCACCGGAGGCTTCCAGCTTGGCGCGGCCGGCGCTGAGGGTGACCGCGGTGCGCATGTCGGCCAGGCTCAGCTCATCGAGCATGATGATGTCGGCGCCGGCGTCCAGGGCTTGTTGCAGCTCTGCGAGGTTCTCCACTTCCACTTCCACCGGCTTGCCGGGGGCGATCTGCTGGGCGCGGTGGATCGCCTGAGCGATGCCGCCGCAGGCGGCGATGTGGTTTTCCTTGATCAGAAAGGCGTCGTACAGGCCGATGCGGTGGTTGTGACAGCCGCCGCAGGTGACGGCGTATTTTTGCGCCAGGCGCAGGCCGGGCAGGGTCTTGCGCGTATCGAGCAGTTGCACCTGGGTGCCGGCCACCAGGTCGGCGTACTGCTGGCTGCGGCTGGCGACGGCGGACAGGGTCTGGAGGAAGTTCAGGGCGCTGCGCTCGCCGCTGAGCAGGGCACGGGCCGGGCCTTGCAGGGTAAACAGGGTCTGGTCGGCCGTGACTCGCTGGCCGTCTTGTACCCGCCAGTTGACGGTAACCCGCGGGTCCAGTTGGCGGAACACCTCATCGACCCAGGCGGTGCCGCAAATGGTCGCGGCCTCGCGGGTGATAATGCGTGCGCTGGCGTGGTGTTCGGCGTCGATCAGTTGTGCGGTGAGGTCGCCGCTGCCCAGGTCTTCGCGCAGGGCGGTCTGGACGTTGGCGGTGATTTCGCTGCTCAGGTCGGCAAGCATCAGATTGGGCATGACGGGCTCCGCATTCAGAATGGCGCGATTATAGGGGCTGGCGACCCGCTGTGCAGCGTCGCCGGTGTTGCCGGGCGGGCTTTCTGCTAAACCCATAACTGTTGGTCGTGCGTCAGCGACCGTTCGCAGGTTGCTGGTGCGCATCTGTGACGCAGGTCATGTCTGCAGGTCTGCCAGCTTGGTGGTGGCGTGCTCGTCCCTATAATGAGATTACTCATTTGATTTGACGCCAGGCCCTTGACGTTATGGACGACGCCCTGTCGATCGCTGTGCAGTGTGGTTTGCCTTTGTGGCCCGCTCTGCGGGAGACTCGCAATGACTGATGCGAACGTGGTGCGCCTGAATAAGGTCGCCCCTCAGCACCCGCCCATTTCGCCGGTAGGAAGACTGCCCGTGGCGTTGACTCAAGTGCGTGACAAGGCTGCCCAGCAGCTCAAAGAGGCCCTGCAGGGACTGTTCGACAGTGCCGACGACGCATTGTTTGAAATGGCCGATCGGGCCACCAGCAACGTCGAGCAGAATGCCTTCTTTGAGGCCATGCGCGATTTGCGCCTGAAGCGCAAAACCATCGAGCGCGGCTTCCTGCAGAAGATTTTCGCCTCGTTCGCCATCCTCAACCAGTATGAAATCGGCAAGCCGCCGCAGCTTGATGCGGTGTCTTTCGACGGCCTGTCGCTGGTTCAGGAGGAGCAGCTGGAGGAGGCGGTGGCGGTCGACGCCATGGTCGCCAAGGTGCTCAGCCGCGATGCCGTCGCCCTCGGTCATCTGACCACGCGCCTGAATGCGCTGGTCAGCAAAAAGGTCGATGACAAGAGCAATCCGCTCGGCCCGCGGGCGCTGTGCGAGGCGTTTCTGGATGCCTGCCGTGACCTGGGCGTGGAAATCAAGGTCAAGCTGATCATCTTCAAACTGTTCGAGAAATCCCTGCTCGGGGATCTCGATCAGCTGTATGCCGAGGTTAATCAGTTGTTGATTGCCGCAGGCGTGCTGCCTGAGTTGCAGTCCGCCCCGCCGCGGCGCAACCCCGCGCGTGGCAACGCCGGGCGCAGTGCGCGCGGTGCTGCTGCGACGCCCGCGGGCGATGGCGCTGGCGGCCATAGTGAAGAAGGCATGCAGGAGGTCTTCGGCGTGTTGCAGTCGTTGCTGGCCGAGGTCCGCGGCAACGGCTTGCCGGCCCGCGAGCTGCCGGCCGGAGCGGTGCCGATCTCCAGCAATGACCTGCTGCGCTTGCTCTCCCATCTGCAGCAGCGCTTGCCCGAGGCGACGGCGCCGGCGGCCACGGAGGTTGACCTGCGCAATCAGCTGGAGTCGCTGCTCGGCCGCGCCAGCGCCAAGAGCGGCAAGACGCGGGTGGTTGGCGAGATCGACGAGGATGTGATCAACCTGGTGTCGATGCTCTTCGAATTTATCCTCGATGATCGCACCCTGCCCGATTCGCTCAAGGCCCTGATCGCGCGCCTGCAGATTCCGATGCTGAAGGTGGCGGTGCTGGACAAGACCTTCTTCAGTCGGGGCAGTCACCCGGCCCGGCGCCTGCTCAATGAAATCGCCTCGGCGGCCCTGGGCTGGGGCGATCAGGACGATGCCCAGCGCGACACCCTGTATCAGCGTATCGATCAGGTGGTGCAACGCCTGTTAAATGATTTTGTCGATGACCCGGCCATCTTCGCCGAGCTGCTCGCCGAATTCGTCGCCTTTACCGGCGATGAGCGGCGGCGCAGCGACCTGCTGGAACAGCGCACCCGTGACGCCGAAGAGGGGCGGGCGAAGTCCGAACTGGCCCGCCAGCAGGTGGAGCAGGCATTGAACCAGCGCTTGCTCGGCAAGACCCTGCCGGAGGCGGTGGTGCGCCTGCTGCAGGAGGCCTGGAGCAAGGTGTTGATGCTTACCTGCCTCAAGCACGGAGTCGCCTCGGCGCAGTGGCAGGCGGTGCTGGCGACCATGGATGAGCTGGTCTGGAGCGTCGAGCCCCATGACGATCCGCAGGCGCGCCTGCGCTTGCTGGAGCTGGTGCCGGGCCTGTTGCGCAATTTGCGCGAGGGGCTGGATGGCGCGGGGATTGACCCCTTTGTCACCAGCGACTTTTTCACCCACCTGGAGGCCTTGCACGTGCAGGCCTTTCAGCGTTTCAAGCGGGCCATGCCGGCCGTTGTTGAAAATGCTGAAGCCAGTGTGCCGACGTTGGTCGAGGAGGCGGCCCAGGTGCTGCCGGCTGCGGATGTGGCCAGCGTGCTGCCGTTGCTGGAGCGGCCCGCCGATAGCGTGCCGGAGCCACTCGATGCGCCGGCGATGGTGGCGGTGGTCGAGGAGATTGTCCTGTCGGCACCCGGCGAGCGCCGCGAGCAGGAGGCGGAAATCACCTTGCCTGAGGATGACGAGGCGCTGTTGCAGGTCGATGGCCTGCGGGTGGGCAGTTGGGTCGAGTTCCAGGAAGATCAGGAGCACAAGCTGCGCTGCAAGCTGGCGGCGGTGATCAAGCCCAGCGGCAAGTTCATCTTCGTCAATCGCACCGGCATGAAGGTGCTGGAGAAAACCCGCATGGGCCTGGCGGTGGAGTTTCGCCGCAGTGCCATTCGCTTGCTCGATGATGCCCTGCTGTTTGATCGGGCCCTGGAATCGGTGATCGGCAATCTGCGGCGGCTCAAGGCGACCTGAGGGTTATTGCGCGGTTTGCGGCGCCCGGCTTTGGCCGGGCGTTGTCGTTTATAGGGTGCGCTACAATCGCCGGCAGGCTGTTAAAGTGGCGGCTCAGAGGGGTGGTTATGCGGTTAGATCCTGTCACTGGCTGGTGTTCCGGCGTGCGCCATTGCCCGTCGACCCATTGCAACGAGCGCCCGCAGGGGGAAATCTCCCTGCTGGTGTTGCATAACATCAGCCTGCCGCCGGGGCAGTTTGGTACCGGCAAGGTGCAGGCGTTCTTCACCACGGGCCTGGACGCCAGCGAGCATGCCTACTTCGCCGGGATCGCCGACATGCGCGTGTCGGCGCACTTCTTTATCGAGCGCGATGGCCAGGTGTACCAGTTCGTCTCCTGCCTGCAGCGCGCCTGGCACGCCGGGGTGTCGAGCTTTGCCGGGCGCGACAACTGCAATGATTTCTCCCTTGGCATTGAGCTTGAGGGTACCGACCAGCTGCCCTACAGCGATGCCCAGTACGCCGCCCTGGTGGCGTTGCTGCACCAGTTGCTGGCGGCCTATCCGGCGCTTAGTGTTGAGCGTATCTGCGGGCACAGCGAGATTGCCCCTGGGCGCAAAACCGACCCCGGCCCGGCCTTTGACTGGCCGCGTTTGCGCAAGGCCTTGCTGGATACGCCAGCGGCCGCGCCGATCAAGGAGTAAGCGATGAGTTTTCTGGTGTTGTTGCTGGCCGTATGGGTCGAGAAGTTCTCTGCCGGGCGCCAGCGTATTCAGCAGGATGGCTGGTGGCTGGAGCAGTTGCGCCGAGTCGAGGCGGCCCCGGCCTGGCAGGCTGCGCCCTGGCTGAGCCTGGCGCGGCTGGTATTGCTGCCGGTGCTGCTGTTGGCGCTGCTGTTGTGGCTGCTCACGTCTGTGGCTTACGGCTGGCTGGCCTTGCCGGTGCATTTGCTGGTGCTGATTTACGCCCTGGGGCGCGGCGATGTGCTGGCCGCGCTGGGCCCTTTTCGCGATGCCTGGCGCCGTGATGATGTCGAGGCCGCTTACCTGGTGGCCGCCCGTGATCTGGACTTGCAGGCCGATGCGCCGGATGAATTGCTGGCGCGGGTACAGGGCTATCTGCTCTGGCAGGCCTATCAGAGCTTTTTTGCGGTGATTTTCTGGTATGCGCTGCTCGGTCCGGCCGCCGTATTGGCCTACCGACTGCTGGCCCTGACCACCGAACGGGCGCAGCAGACGGCCCTGGCGGAGCGCGCGCAGCAACTGCGGCATGGCTTCGACTGGCTGCCGGCGCGGGTTCTGGCCAGCAGCTTCGCCCTGGTCGGCGATTTTGTCGCAGTCAGTCGGGCGCTGTTGCATGAGCTGCTGAACTGGCAGATTCCGGCCGTTCGGCTGATCGAGCATGCCGGCCGAGCGGCGGCCAATACCCCGGCGTGCGCCCCAGGGGAGGCCGGTCTGCACAGCCTCGATGCCTTGTGGCAAATGCTGGTGCGCAGCGCCCTGCTTTGGTATGCGGGCTTTGCCGTGTGGACGCTACTGCTCTAACTCGGCCTGTCGCGCGCTGGCTGGTCCTGGCGCGTCGCGCCTGCTTAACCTTAAGTTACAGAGTCGCGGGCCGATATGCGCTATACAGGCTCGGCGGCTTGCCGGGCATGCAGGGTGCAGCGCGCTCTGCGCTACGTCCTTGCTCGCGCTAGTCGGCAGCAGCCTATAAAAATAATGGTAACAGGAGGCGTCTAGTGAAGACCGTGTTGTATCCGGCCATCGCGCTGATGAATCGACTGAACTTCGGCATGAAGTTCAGCCTGATAAGTGTCTTATTTTTTCTGCCCATGGCGGTCACCAATTACTACCTGGTGAGCGATTCCTATGACCAGTACGTGCGCACCAATACCGAACTGGAAAGCCTCGAGCTGCTGGGCAACAGCCTAAAAATTCGCCGCGATCTGGAAGAGCTCAACGACCTCGCCCTGATCAGCCGGATGCTCGGCGAGAGCAGTTCGGCGGAGGCGGATGCGCGGATTGCCAGGCTGGAGCAGGCGCTGATCGAGCAACTGGGCGCCTTGCAGGCGGTCAGCCAGGACGCCCAGCAAGTCGAGCAATTCAATGCCCAGCGCGATGAGCTGCTGAATGCCATGCGCGCCATCAAGGCGCAGGTTGCGCCGGTCAGCAAGCGTGCCCAGGGCGAGGAGCTGCTGGCCAAGGTGCAGTTGTTTATCAAGGCCGTGGCCTCGGATTCCGGCCTGAGCCAGGACGACAGGCGTGACGTGCGGCAGATGGTCGAGCTGGTGCTGAATGTCACCCCGCAGGTGACCGCCGTGCTCGCCACCGGGCGCTCGGTGGGTGCCTATTCCCTGGGCGTTGGCTTCCTCGACTCCGGCGCCAGCGTCAAGCTGGAAGATGCCTTGCTGCTGATGGAGAAGCTGCACGCCGAATACGGCCTGAAAATCAAGGAAACCCTCGCCGCCAGCCCCGGCGCCCAGCGTGCCCTGGGCAATCGCGCGGTGGCCAGCCAGGAAACCCTCAAGGCGCTGGCCAAGGTCTTTGAAGACAAGGTCATTCTCGCCGAGTCGCTGAAGGGCTCCTGGCAGGAGTTCTTCGCCGAGATCAGTGGCGAGATGGAAAAAACCTATCAGGTCAACGATGCGACTCTGGTGTTCTTGCAGGCCGAGCTGTCCGAACGCCTGCAGCAGAAAGGCTCGCAAACCATCCTTCTGGTGGTCGCCTTGCTGGTGGTGTTCCTGTCGATTGTCTACCTGTATGGCGGCTTCTATGCCTCGACCCGCACCACCCTGAAAAGCCTCGGTCAGGTCATGGACAAGGTGGCGGCCGGCGATATGACCGTCAGTTACCGGGTGCAGAGTCGCGACGAGCTGGGCGAGTTGGGCGATGTGTTCAATGGCACCGTGGTCAAGATCCACGACCTGATCGAGCGGGTCGGCCATACCGTGGTTGAGGTCGAGCGCCAGGCCGACCGGGTTGAGGTGGTCTCCGGGGAGAGCAACCAGGCGGTGGCCGGGCAGCGCTCGCAGATCGAGCAGGTGGCCACGGCCATGAATCAAATGTCCGCCACGGCCCAGGAGGTGGCGCGCAGTGCCGCCGCCGCCGTGGGCAGTGCGCAGAGCGTGAATGATGAAACGGTGAGTGGCCGTGAACTGGTGGACTCCCAGGTCGGCAGCATTCAGCGCCTGGCCGGCGGCATCGACCAGTCGGTAACGGTGATCAACCAGTTGGCGGCCGATAGCGCCTCCATCAGCCGGGTGCTGGAGGTGATCAAGGGGATTGCCGAGCAGACCAACTTGCTCGCCCTCAACGCGGCGATTGAGGCGGCGCGGGCCGGCGAGCAGGGCCGCGGCTTTGCCGTGGTGGCCGACGAGGTGCGCACCCTGGCCAAGCGCACGCAGCAATCGACCGAAGAAATCGAGCAGATGATTTCCAAGTTGCAGGGCGGCGTGGCGGCCACGGTGAAGGCCATGAGCGGCAGCCACAAAATGGCCGACGATACGGTCAGCCAGTCGTCCCAGGTGCAGCAGGCGCTGGAGAACATCCTTGGCGCCGTGGGCATGATCGTCGATCAGAACCAGCAGATCGCCGCCGCCGCCGAGCAGCAAACGGCAGTGGCCCACGATATTGACCAGAATATCGTGGCGATCAACGCCGCTGGCGAGCGCACGGCCGAGGGTTCAAGCCAAACCGAGCAGGCCAGTCGCGAACTGTCCGAGCATGTCTCGCGCCTCAAGCAACTGATCAGCGCCTTCCGCGTGCGCAGCCAGGCCTGATGCCGGGCTGATGTGCCGGATCATCCGTCTCCCGGATTTCATCCGGGCTACCACCATGCCGCTCACTTGGCTTAAGTGAGCGGCATGGCTCGGCAACGCCAGCAGATAAAGTCGCCGTCAGCCCACTGCCGTCTATCTAAGGCGCTGCCGGAGTAGCCCGATGCAATCCGGGGGCGAATCTTGCGGCTAAATAGTGCAATGGCCTTTTATCCTTGCGGCCAGCCAAACAGCTGGCAACTATTGGCGCGGCTGGCGTTGGCCAGCGCCTCGGCGGGGAGGCCCTTGAGTGGCGCCAGGGCGCTGCAGATGTCCGGCAGAAATTCCGGGCTGTTGCGCTGCCGGGGGTGCATGGTCGGGGCCATGTCCGGGCTGTCGGTTTCCAGCGCTATGGCGTCCAGGGGCAGGGCGGCGAACACCTTGCGCAAACGCGAGGCCTGCGCCCAGGTGGCGGCGCCGCCAAAGCCGAGTTTGAAGCCCAATTTGAGGTATTCCCGAGCCTCCTCAACGCTACCGGCAAAGGCGTGGATGATGCCGCCGCGGTTCAGGCGATAGCGCTTGAGGGTGGCGATGGTCGGTGCGTGGGCGCGGCGCACATGCAGCAGGGCCGGTAACTCAAGCTCGGCCGCCAGGCTTAGTTGCGCCTCGAACAGTTGTTGTTGGCGCGCCGGGTCCAGCTCCGCCAGAAAGTAGTCGAGACCGAACTCGCCGACGGCGCACAGCTTGGGATGGCCGGCCAGGCGTTGCAGCCAGTCGCGCAACTGCGGCAGATGCTCCGGCCGATGCTGGTCGAGATAAATCGGATGCAGGCCGAAGGCGGCATACAAACCGTCTTCGACTTGCACCAAGTCCCACAAACGTTGCCAGTTGGCCTGCGCGACGCCGAGCACAACCAGGCGCTCGACACCCCGTTGCCGGCAGCGCGCCAGCACCTCGTCGCGGTCCGCGTCGAAGTCGGGGAAATCCAGGTGGGTGTGGGTATCGATCAGGCGCATGGGCTAAGCATAACGGCAGGAGCCAGCTTGCTGGCGATCGGCTCTTGCGCAAAGCTGATCGCCAGCAAGCTGGCTCCTACAGATTGGTGTGGCGCTTAGCTCTTGCGTCGGGACGATTGCCAGCCCTGCGGCGGACTGCATGCCCCGCATCCAGATGGGGCACACGCTGGCTCCTACAGCCATATGGCGTCCCACAAGGGGTAGTCGCCGAGACGCTGAGTGAGTCCGGCGCGCAGTGGGTTAGCCACGATATAGCGTGCAGTCGCCAGTAAGTCCTCTTCCCGGCGTAGAGCATGATCGTGGAAACCCTTCTGCCAAAGTCGGCCGTGGTGTATCGGGTAGGACTTGTTGATGGCAATGGCGCTGCGCGATTTGAGCTGCTGCATCAGCGTTGCTAGCGCCACGTGGTCAAGTTGTACCAACCAATGCAGATGGTCGGGCATAACTACCCAGGCGTATGACTCGACAAGCTTGGCATCGTGCAGGCGACGCATCTCGCTAATCAGCAGGCGGGCGAGTTGCCAGTCGGCGAAAATCGGTTGGCGATTATGGGTGACGGTTGTCAGCAGATAGGCTCGGCCGGGTTCGCAGATCCGACCCCGGCGCAGCGCATGGCTGCGATGGCTGAACAGGCTGGAATCCATTCCAGGGTCTCCACAGACGCATTTTTTGTAGGAGCCAGCTTGCTGGCGATCAGGCATCCAATAAAGCCAAGCTGGCGTTATTTGCAGATCAACAGCAACGGTAGGAGCCAGCGTGCTGGCGATCGGTTAATCGCCAGCGAGCTGGCTCCTACAGCGTAGCGCGGCGCTTAGTGATGCTCGCGGGTGGCGCGGAAGTTGACTTCCGGCCAGCGCTCTTCCATCAGCGCCAGGTTGACGCGGGTCGGGGCCAGGTAGGTGAGATGGCCGCCGCCGTCCAGGGCCAGGTTTTCCACGGCCTTGTTGGCGAATTCCTCAAGCTTCTTCTTGTCGCTGCAGTCGATCCAGCGCGCCGACCAGACGGTGATTGGCTCGTAGGCGCACTCGACCTTGTATTCCTCCTTCAGGCGGCTGGCGACCACAT
>DAITLT010000116.1:0-9375 GCA_036835505.1 Pseudomonas sp. | reverse complement strand
GACACCATCTATACCGCCGCCAGCGAGATCGCCAGCGGCAACGCCGACCTCTCGGCGCGCACCGAGCAGCAGGCCTCCAGCCTGGAGGAAACCGCCTCGAGCATGGAGGAGCTGACCTCGACCGTGAAGCTCAATGCCGACAATGCACGCCAGGCCAATGCCCTGGCGGTGAATGCTTCTGAGGTGGCGACTACCGGCGGCGCCGTGGTGCAGCAGGTGGTACACACCATGTCGTCGATCAACGACTCGTCGCGCAAGATCTCCGACATCATCAGTGTCATCGACGGGATTGCCTTCCAGACCAATATCCTCGCTCTCAACGCCGCCGTGGAAGCCGCGCGGGCCGGCGATCAGGGCCGTGGTTTTGCCGTGGTGGCGGCGGAGGTGCGCACCTTGGCCCAGCGCTCGGCGGCTGCGGCCAAGGAGATCAAGACGCTGATTTCCGACTCGGTAGACAAGGTCGACACCGGCAACACCCTGGTGGCCAAGGCCGGGCAGACCATGAACGACATCGTCGTGGCGATCAAACGGGTCACCGACATCATGGCCGACATCGCCGCCGCGTCAGCCGAGCAAAGTACCGGCATCGAAGAGGTCAATGGCGCCGTGTCGCAGATGGACGAAATGACCCAACAGAACGCCGCCCTGGTGGAAGAGGCCGCGGCGGCGGCCGAAGCCCTGCAGGATCAGGCCTCGGTGCTGTCGCAGTCGGTGGCCGTATTCAAGTTTGATGCTGTAGCCAGTGCGCCGCCCAGCCTTGCGCCACCACGCCTGAGTCCGTCGCGGGCGCCCACGGCCAGCCCCCCGCGGGCGCCAAGCCGTAGCCTGCCACGGCCGAGCAAGCCCAAAGATGATGAATGGGAGGAGTTCTGAGTCGGCCGTCAGGGCATGCTGCAGGGCCGGAACTGCGCGAGTTTCACTACACCGCGGAGGACTTCGAGCGGGTGCGCAGCCTGCTCTATCAGCACTCGGGGATCAGCCTCTCGGCAACCAAGGCACAGATGGTCTACAGCCGCCTGGCGCGGCGCTTGCGCAGCTTGCGCCTGACCAGCTTTGCCGAGTATTTCCGCTACCTGGAGCAACACGGGGATGAGTGGCAGCAATTTATCAATGCGCTGACCACCAACCTGACGGCGTTTTTTCGTGAGGCCCATCACTTCGCAATACTCGCCGCCCACGTGCGCAAGCAGGCCCGAGGGCGGCCTCTGCGCATCTGGTGTGCGGCCTCAAGCACCGGCGAGGAGCCTTACTCCCTGGCCATGACTCTGATCGAAGCCCTGGGCAGTTTCACCCCGGCGGTGCAGATTATCGCCTCGGATATCGACACCGGCGTGCTGGCCATCGCCCGTGCGGGCATCTATCCCGAGGAGCGTATCGAACAGCTGGAGTTGGCCCGCAAGAAGAGCTTCTTTTTACGCGGCAAGGCGGCCCAACAGGGCAAGGTGCGGGTGCGCCCGGAGTTGCAGGCGTTGATCGAGTTCCGTCAGATCAATCTGCTGGACGACGATTGGGGCATCGAGGCCGGTCTGGACGTGATCTTCTGCCGCAATGTGATGATCTACTTCGACAAACCGACGCAGAACAAAATACTCGAACGCATGGTGCGTCTGCTGCGTCCCGATGGGCTGTTTTTTGCCGGCCATTCGGAAAGCTTCGTGCAGGCCACCCACCTGGTTAAGTTGCTTGAGCGCACCGTGTATCGCCCGGCATCAGGGGGGCATTGAGGATGGAACTGGACTTCATCAGTTGCCTGGCACCAACCCACTATTTTGACCGCCAGTTCAATTGCGATGCGGTGAAAATTCTCCCCGGTGAATACTTTGTCACCCAGCGTGAGTTGGTCATCGTCACGGTGCTCGGCTCCTGTGTGTCGGTGTGCCTGCGTGATCGCGCAAACGGCATCGGCGGGATGAATCACTTTATGTTGCCGGGCAATCACGATGGTGGGCTCAGCCCCATTTCGGCCTCGGCGCGTTATGGCGTGTATGCCATGGAGTTGCTGATCAACCACCTGCTCAAACTGGGCGCCCGGCGCAGTGACTTTGAGGCCAAGGTGTTTGGTGGCGGCAGCGTGCTGCGCGGGATGACCGCCAACAATGTGGGTGAGCGCAATGCCGAGTTCGTCCGCGAGTATCTGGCGACCGAGAACATCCAGATTGCCGCGCAAGACCTGCTGGATATTTACCCGCGCAAGGTTTACTACTTTCCGAACACGGGCCGGGTGCTGGTCAAGAAGCTTAAAAGCCAACACAACACCACCGTGCTCGACCGGGAAATGGAATACAGCATGCGCATCAAGCGGGTGCCGGTGGCCGGCGAGATTGATCTTTTCTAGAGGGCAGGTATGCCAATCAAGGTGCTGGTGGTAGACGATTCGGCGCTGATCCGCGCGCTGCTCAAGGAAATCATCCAGGCCGATCCGGCCCTTGAGCTGGTCGGCCTGGCGCCGGATGCCTATGTCGCGCGCGAGCTGATCAAGCAACTGCATCCGGATGTGTTGACCCTGGATGTGGAAATGCCGCGGATGGACGGCCTGACCTTTCTGGAGAAGCTCATGCGTGGTCACCCGATGCCGGTGCTGATGATCTCGTCCTTGACCGAGCTCGGCTCGGAGGCCACCTTCCGGGCCATGGAGCTGGGCGCGGTGGATTTTGTCGCCAAGCCCAAGCTGGGTATTCGCGAGGGCATGCAGGCCTATGCCGAGGAGATTTGCGACAAGCTCAAGGCCGCCAGCCTGGCGCGTCTGCGCCCGCGCATGGGCTTGTCGGCGGCAGCCGAGCAGGGCGCAGAGCACGGCCTCCGGCCGATCATCGGCACCGAGAAGCTGATTGCCATCGGCGCCTCGACCGGCGGCACCGAGGCGATCAAGGATGTGCTGCTGGGCCTGCCGGCGGACAGTCCGGGGATTGTGATTACCCAGCATATGCCGCCTGGTTTTACCCGCTCATTTGCCGAGCGGCTCAATCGCATGAGCCGTATCAAGGTGGTCGAGGCCCGTGGCGGTGAGCGAATTCTGCCCGGCCATGCCTTTCTGGCGCCGGGCGATCAACACTTGCTGGTTGAACGCTCGGGCGCCAACTACCTGACGCGCCTGTCGAATGCGCCGCCGGTGCAGCGCCATAAGCCGGCGGTAGACCCGATGTTCAGCTCGGTGGCGCAATGTGCCGGGCGCAATGTGCTGGCCTGCCTGCTGACCGGCATGGGCAAGGACGGCGCCCAGGGCCTGCTGGAAATTCGCCAGGCCGGTGGTTATACCGTGGCGCAGAACGAGGCCACCTGTGTGGTTTACGGCATGCCGCGCGAGGCCCAGGCGATCGGCGCCGCGCAAGAGGTTCTGGCCCTGGACGAGATCGCCGCGGCGTTGTTACAGCAGGCACGCAAGCGCGGCGGCGGTAATCGGGTGTGAGCCTGGGGCCGGGTTGGCCAGGGCACGGATTGGCAATCCGGGTAAGCTTGCACCTGTTCGGGTGATCGGCCGATGGCTGGCCGCGTTGTAACAAATCAGCCTCTGGCGCCTCCAAAGAACAGCCGGCTGTTGTCGGCACGCCGGCTCAGCGGCAGAGACCGGCGCCATGCGTTGTTGCATGCAGCAACCCTTGCACATCCCCGTTAATCGCCCTGAACGGCATAAGGATCGACCTCCATGGACACGCGTAAAGCGGCCCTGCTAAGCATTATTGTGCTGGCCCTGGCCGGATGGTTGTTCTTCGACCTGGATCAATACCTCGATCTGTCCAGCCTCAAGGCCCGGCAAGCGGCCCTGACGGCCCAGGTAGCGGCCAGCCCGTGGTTGGCGGGCGGGTTGTTTTTCCTGCTCTATGTCCTGCTCACGGCGCTGTCGTTTCCCGGCGCGGCCCTGCTGACCCTGGTCGCCGGCGCCCTGTTTGGCCTGCTGGGCGGCACCCTGCTGGTGTCCTTGGCCTCAACCCTGGGGGCAACCCTGGCGATGCTGAGCAGCCGGTTTCTCTTGCGTGACTGGGTTCAGGCCCGTTTTGGCCCGCGCCTGGTCGGCATCAATCAGGGGCTTGAGCGGGAAGGGGCGGCGTATCTATTCGCCTTGCGCCTGGTGCCGCTGTTCCCCTTCTTCCTGGTCAACCTGGCCATGGGCCTGAGCCGGCTGCCGACGCGCACCTACTGGTGGGTCAGCCAGGTGGGCATGCTCCCCGGTACCCTGGTGTACGTGAATGCCGGCCGCGAGCTGGGCCAGTTGGACTCCCTGGGCGGGATTCTAGCGCCGGACCTGTTGGGCGCTTTTGCCCTACTTGGCGTGCTGCCGCTGGTTACCCGCACGCTGCTGGCACGCTTCAAGGCGCGCAAGGCATATGCCGGGTGGCGTAAGCCCAAGGTGTTCGAGCGCAACCTGGTGGTGATCGGGGCCGGCTCCGGCGGCCTGGTCTCGGCCTATATTGCCGCCGCGGTAAAGGCCGAGGTTACCCTGATCGAGAAACACAAGATGGGCGGCGACTGCCTGAATACCGGCTGCGTGCCGTCCAAGGCGCTGCTGCGCTCGGCCAAGCTGGCCAATGAGATGAAAAAGGCTGCGCAGTTGGGCTTCAAACCGATCAGCGCCGAGGTGGATTTTGCCGCCGTGATGCAGCGTGTCCAGCGTGTGGTGGCGGATGTCGCGCCCCATGACTCGATCGCGCGCTACACCGAGCTGGGCGTGCAGGTGATCGAGGGCGAGGCGCAGATCACCTCGCCGTGGACGGTGCAGGTCAATGGCCAAAGCCTGACCACCCGCGCCATCGTGATTGCCACCGGCGCCCGTCCGCGGGTGCCGAATATCCCCGGCATTGACCAGGTCGCGGCCCTTACCTCGGACAGCGTCTGGAGCCTGCGCGAGCAACCCCGGCGCTTGCTGGTGCTCGGTGGTGGGCCGATTGGCTGCGAGCTGGCCCAGGCCTTTCAGCGTCTGGGCAGTGCCGTGACGCTGGTGCAGCGCAACCGCCAACTGCTGCCCCGCGAGGACCTGCAAGCCGGCGAGGCGGTTGCCGCAAGCCTGCGCGCCGATGGCGTAACCCTGCGCTTGCAGCATCAGGCGCTGCGCTTCGAGGTGCGGGACGGGCAGCGACAGCTGGTTTGCCGCAACCTGAGTGATGACACTGAGCTGTGTATCGCCTTCGATCAGGTTCTGCTGGCGCTGGGGCGGGAGGCCAACGTCGAGGGTTTTGGCGCCCAGACCCTGCAATTGGCGGTGCGCGCCGATGGCACCCTGGAGGTCGATGAATACCTGGCCACCCGTTTCGCCAATGTCTTTGCGGTGGGCGATGTGACCGGCCCCCATCAGTTCACCCATGTTGCGGCGCATCAGGCCTGGTTTGCCGTGGTCAATGCGCTGTTTGGCAGCTTTAAACGCTTCAAGGTGGATTATCGGGTGATCCCCTGGGCCACCTTTACCGACCCGCAAGTCGCCCGCGTGGGGCTCAACGAACAACAGGCCAGGGAGCAGGGGATTGCCTATGAGGTGAGCTGCTTTGCGCTCGATGAACTCGATCGTGCCATCGCCGATGAGGCCGCCCACGGCTATATCAAGGTGTTGAGCGAGCCGGGCAGGGATCGCATCCTCGGCGTGACCATCGTCGCTGAACAGGCCGGCGAGCTGATCGCCGAGTACGTGGCGGCCATTAAATACGGCTACGGCTTGAACAAGGTGCTTGGCACCATTCATATCTACCCGACCCTGAGCGAGGCCAACAAGTACGTGGCCGGGGTGTGGAAACGCAGCCATGCTCCGCTCGCGCTGCTGCGCTGGGTGGCGCGTTTCCACCGCTGGCGGATGACTAACCGGGCGGCCGATTGGCTGCCATTTAAACGTAGGGGCGAGCAATCGTGACAACCGCGTGCGCTGTTCCTGAGGCTCAGTGGCCGTGCCTGGTGCTGCTCTGCAAGCGCCCGGCATTGGGCCATTCCAAGCAGCGCCTGGCCAGGCAAGTGGGCCTGCCGGCGGCTTTTGCCATCGCCCGGCATTTGCTTGCCTGTGCCCTGGAGGATCTTGCCGAGTGGCCTGGGCACAGCGTTCTGGCGCCGGATCATGGACAGCATCTGGCCTGGGCGCAGGGCCTTGCTGCGGCCGAGGAGTGCCTGAGCCAGGGCGCGGGTAATCTGGGTGAGCGCATCAATCAACTGGATCGCTGTCTGCGCCAGCAGGGGCAGCAGCGCCTGATCTACATTGGCAGTGATTGCCCGGTGCTATGTTGGGCCGATTATCAGCGGGTCGCGAACCTGCTGCAGACGCACGACACGGTGTTGATGCGGGCTCGTGATGGCGGCGTGGTGTTGCTGGCCTCCAACTTGCCCTGGCCGGAGCTGCACGCCTTGCCCTGGAGCAGCGAGCGTTTGGCTGAGGCACTGTACGACTGCTGCCATGCTGCCGGGCAGCGCATCGCCTGGGCCGGTGAGCTGTTCGATATTGATCACCAGCAAGACCTGCCGCCGCTCTATGGCTGCCTGGGCCACGAGGTGCGTCCGGCCCGGCTGGCGTTACGCCGCGCTCTCGAACAATTGGCCGTGCTCGCTTGATAGACCCTGGCTGGATTGGTCGGGCTGTTTGCTTTGCGAATTTGTGTCTGGTGTTGCGCGCTGGGTCATGGCGTGTTGGTCGGTGACCAGTTGCTTAGCATTTGCGCCAGCGGCATGTGGGCTGCCGCAGCGTTGACCGCCCGGCGGATCAAGGCATGATCGGCTTGTGGTTGCAGATCCTGGGCGCTGCCCCTGCGTCCGGTAGGTAGTGCCAGCAGCTGTTGCTGCTGCGTTTTTAGCACAAATTCCCCTGCGCAATTGCGGCAGTAGATGTGCTCGCCAGCGCGTTGCTCGCGGGTTAATACCAGGGTTGGGCCACACATTGGGCATTGTTGTAACGGAATGCCTTCGTCCGAGTGGCCCATGACATGATCCAGCACGCCGCGCCGTCCCAACGCCAGAAAGTGTTCGCTCAGTTGCGGGTCGAACTGGCTGCCGCTCTGGCTTTGAATGATCGCCAGTGCCTGGTCACGACTCATTCCTGCCCGATATGGACGGCTGCTGGTCATCGCGTCGAAGGCATCGCACAGGCCAACGATACGGGCGTCCATGGCCAAGTCGTTGCCGCTCAGAGCGCGCGGATAACCCTTGCCGTCGGGACGCTCGTGATGGCTATAGACAGCTTCGCGCACCAGTTCGGCAAGTGGGTGCCCGGCGAGCATGCGCATGCCCAGTTCTGGATGGGTCTTCACGACGGCATATTCATCGTCGTTTAGTGATGTGCTTTTGCGCAGAATGGCGTCGGCGATGCCGATCTTGCCAAGATCGTGAAGAAAGCCGCCCAGGCTTATCCTTGCCACCTCGGGCGGTGCAAGGCCGGCCGCTTCGGCGAGTAGCTGCGCATAACGCGACACCCGCCAAAGATGGCCGCCGGTGTAAGGGTCACGGGCTTCAACAAACCAGTCCATGCTCAACAAGCTGCTGAGTAGCGCTTGCGATGCTTCTGCGGCGACCGCTGATGCGCTTGTGTCTTTGCCAAACCAACCCGTAACAAATGAACGCATGGGGGAAATCTCCGAGCCGTTGAGCGGCGCCTTCGCAACATGTCTAGCGAGGGGCGCCGCGCCGGCGATTATTTCTGGCTGCGGTGAGGGGCGCGCGTCTTCAGCGTATGCGCACCGATTTTTTCCGTGGGTTCCTGATTCTGCATCGATTGCTCTGGGCTGAGCGGGCCTGCGGCGGTTGGTTGCGTTTCAATCAACCCGGCAAAACCCTCTGCCGTTGATTGCACCGTGCGAGCGCTGACGAGCGCAGCTTGTTTCAAGCGGTATTGGCTAATACGCTCGCTACCGTCCTCGGCGTGTAGCGTGCTTATGCCGATAAACAACACCAGTATCAGGCTAGCAAGTTTGACTAAAAGCGTTTTCATGACGCCATCCTCCATCAATAGGGGTCATTACTTAGATGCTTGGCCGGGCGCTTTATTACAGCCACTCTGAACATTCAGCGGGGCGCGACGCTACTCATGAGGGCAGGACTTACTGGCGGTGTCGCGAACGCTCGCTGGCGTTGCATCTTGGGCGCCGTTCGAGGTTAGCCACCTGTGAGGGGCCGCGTGGTGCGGACGACAAGTGTTTTTGCGCGGCCATTGGGCGCTTTTCCGGGCGCGCGCTTTGGGCTAATGTGGCGGCCCTCTTTGGGAGTCGTCCATGCCGCGCGTCACCTGGTCCCTGCATGCTTATCAGTTGATCGAGCCCGGCGAGCAGCTTGACCTGTTCGCCTGCCGCGAGGTTCGCGTACACCTGTTGGCACGCCAACTGGAACTGGGCGGTTTTGTCGACCGGACGTTGTGCGGCGGCTTGCTGCCGGCGCAGCCGCAGTTACTCGCCCTGGCCAAACCCATGCTGCGCGACAAGCGCTTGTGCCCGGCCTGTCATGGTGCATTGCAGGCCCAGCGCCGGGGCGAGCGCCTGCCCTGGTCGCCGGTTTGAGGTTGGCCTGAGGCAGGCCCGGCAGTGTACAATCGTCGGTCATTTTATCTGCTCGCCACGCCAAGGATTCCCGGATGTTGTCCCGTGTCCCTCTCGTTCTTCGTTCACTTTCTCTTGCCGTCTGCTGTGCGGCCGGTTCCGCTGTCGCTCTGGAGCTGCCTCTGCCGCCGCCTGGCGAAGATATTGTTGGCCAGGTGCAGGTGATCAAGGCCAAGTACGAGGACACCTTTGCCGACCTCGGCAAGGCTAATGACCTGGGGTATACCGAGATGGTGGCGGCCAACCCGGGTGTCGATGCCTGGTTGCCGGGTGAAGGTTCCGAGGTGATTTTGCCGACGCGTTTCATTCTGCCCGCCGGCCCGCGTGAGGGCATCGTGATCAACCTGGCCGAATACCGCATGTACTACTTCCCGAAAGGGCGCAATGTGGTTTACACCTATCCGCTGGGCATCGGTCGCGAAGGCTGGGGCTCGCCGATTACCAACACCTCGATTACCGCCAAGACGCCCAATCCGGCCTGGTATCCACCCAAGTCGATTCGTGAAGAGCATGCCGCCGAAGGTGATCCGCTGCCGACTGTGGTCGCGCCCGGCCCGAACAATCCGCTGGGGCCGTTCAAGTTCACCCTGGGTACGCCGGGTTATCTGATTCACGGCTCGAACAAGAAGTTTGGCATCGGCATGCGCGTCAGCCATGGTTGCTTTCGCATGCTCAACAACAACGTGCTGGAGTTGGCCGGCATGGCGCCGGTGGGCACCAAGTTGCGCATTATCAACGAGCCGTACAAGTTCGGCGTGAGTGGCGGCAAAGTCTATCTGGAGGCGCATGCGCCGCTGGATGATCACGGCGAGCCATCCTTGGTCGACAAGCACACGGCCGTGATCAATGCGCTGCTCAAGCGTGATGACCTGGTCAATCAGCTGCG
>DAITLT010000115.1:0-9376 GCA_036835505.1 Pseudomonas sp. | reverse complement strand
TCGGGCGTCAACTGGATGCAGTCGGCGACGAACTGGCGACGGTTGGGGTAATCCGTGCAACGACAGCTGTGCAGGTCCAGCAGTTTGCAGGCGATGCGCGTGTAGTAAACGCTGCCGTCGTCCTCATCCTCAAGCTTTTGCAGGCAACACAGGCCGCAGCCGTCGCACAGCGACTCCCACTCATCCTGATCGAGCTGGGCGAGGGTTTTACGTTTCCAGAAGGGTTCGACTTTGGCGGCCATGGTTCTACAACTGAGTTCAAGATAAGACGGCCAGACCACACCGGCCTGGCCGGCGCGCAGCAATTGGCCAGACGCTTAGATCGGGTCGTTACGGCACAGCAACTCTTGCGGCAAGTGCTGAATGTATTCGTCTTCGCCCGGCGGCATTTGCAGGTGATAACCCTGCTTGTCGAGATTCTCCAGCACCTGGGCGATGTCTTCACGGGCCAGCTTGCGCTCCGGCGTCAGCACCAGATCAAAGGCGTGAATCGGCGCGCCAAAGGCCAGCAACAGGGCCTCGGGGACCTTCTTCAAGGCCTCGCTGCGCTCGACATACAGGTACATCTCGTTCTTGCGCGGGCTTTTATAGATGGAGCAGATACGTTTCATGCGCTTTCCTTGGCCAGCAGCTCAAGCAGCGCCGGACCCATTAATTCACGCCGCCAGCCACGCAGGGCCTCAGGCAATTGATACGGCCCATTCGGGTAACCGGTCTTGAGCAAGGCATCGAGGATCTTCTTGCGCAACATCAACTCGGGCGCCATGTTCAGACGCTCGGCCTCGCGCTGGGCGAAGGCCTTGAGTTTTTTCAACAGGGCCGAGGCTTCCAGCGGTAGCGGCTCGGGCAAAGCTGCAGGCCATTGCGCTTCCGGCAGGGCAGCCGCGTGCTTGATCAACTCAAGCAACTGATTGCCATCCTGTCGCACGGTGCGTGGGTGCATGTCTTCGATGCGCGCCAGGCTCACCAGGTTGTCTGGCTGGGTGCGGGCCAGCGGCCACAGGCAATGATCACGCAGGATATGGCTGCGCGGTTTATTACGGGCGCGTGCTTCACGCTCGCGCCAGGCACACAGCTCGCGCAGCACGGCGAGCTGCTGGGGCGCCAGCTTCCAGGCCAGTTTGGCCTCGCGGTACAGCTCTTCGGGCTGTACTTCGCGGCGCATGTTGCTGATCAGTTCGGCGCCGTCTTCCAGTACGGCGGCGGTCTTCGGCGCCGACAACTGCGGTGCCAACTGGCGGTAAACCTCGGCCAGGTGTACGGCGTCCTCGGCGGCATAGCTGACCTGCGTCTCGCTCAAGGGCCGCTGCAGCCAGTCGGAACGGGTTTCGCCCTTGGGCAGCTCGATACCGAGCACCGCCTGCACCAGGCGCGAATAGCCCATGGAGAAACCAAGATTGAGGTAAGCCGCCGCCAGCTGGGTGTCGAACAGCGGCGCCGGCAGGCTGCCGGTCAGACGCAGCAGCACTTCCAGGTCTTCGCTGCAGGCGTGCAGCACCTTGAGCAGCGCCGGGTTTTCCAGCAGCGCGGCAAAGGGTTGCCAGTCGCGGATCAGCAACGGGTCGATCAGATAGGCACGTTCGCCATCCCCCACCTGCAGCAAGCCGGCAATCGGGTAGAAGGTATCCACCCGCATAAATTCGGTATCGAGGGCTACGAACGGCAACTGCTGCCATGCGGCGCAATGCTGCGCCAGGCTGACGTCGTCGCGAATCCAGTGAATATCGATAGCCACACAGCTCTCCCTTATGAATGCCGCGCAGTATATATCGCCAGCGTCCATAGCCGGGCATTCACGCCTTGCTGTGGGCAAATCAGCTCTCTATGCTCGGGCGCTTGTCTCTTCAAGAAGCCAATCAAGGATAGTTATGAACAAGCTTCTGGGCCTTGGCGCCCTGCTCACCGGCGCTGCCGCCGCGTACCTGATCATCGCCCCCAGCCCGATTGACCCGCTCGCCTGGGAAGCCCCGCCAATCCCCTTGATGAGCGGCGCGCTGGAGCCCAACGACACCCTGATGAAAGCCGAACTGATCGGCAAAGGCGCCATTCACGGCCCAGAAGACACCGCCGTGGACACCGAGGGCCGCCTCTACGCCAGCCTGCACAATGGTCAGGTGGTGCGCTTTGGCAGCGACGGGCAGCCGGCTGTATTCGCCGACACCCAGGGCCGCCCATTGGGCATGGACTTCGACCGCCAGGGCAACCTGATCGTGGCCGATGCTTACAAGGGCCTGTTGAGCATCAATCCGCAAGGGCAGATCCGCGTACTCAGCACCAGCGCCGACGGTGTGCCATTCGCCTTTACCGACGATCTGGACATCGCCAGTGACGGGCGCATCTATTTCAGCGATGCCTCGGACAAGTTCCAGCAACCGGACTACCTGCTCGACCTGCTCGAAGCCCGCGCCCACGGCCGCCTGCTGCGCTACGACCCAGCCACGAATAGCACCGAGGTGCTGCTCAAGGACCTGTACTTCGCCAACGGCGTAGCCCTGTCGGCCAACGAGGACTTCGTTCTGGTCAACGAAACCTACCGCTACCGCATCAGCCGCTATTGGCTGAAAGGCGACAAAGCCGGTCAGCACGACATCTTTATCGACAACCTGGTGGGCCTGCCGGACAACCTGCAGGGTGATCGGGCCGGCACCTTCTGGGTCGCCCTGCCCACGCCGCGCCTGGCCAGCACCGACCTGCTGCACCGCCAGCCCTGGGCCAAAAATCTGCTGGTCAAGCTGCCCCGCGCCCTGTGGCCCAAGCCGCAGAACTACGGCCTGGTGCTGGCCCTCAACGAGAACGGCGAAATCATCCACAGCCTGCACGACACCAGCGGCACGCACCTGCGCATGATCACTTCGGCCAAGCCGGTCGGTAATCACCTCTACCTCGGCAGCCTGAACAACGACCGCATCGGTAAGCTGCAGATCAAGTAAGCCCAGCCCCCAACACCACCACAGGAGTTCGGTATGCCCATCGCCCAACTGCTCAGCCCGCAACAACTGGCCGAGCGCCTGCAGCAACCCGACCTGGTGCTGCTCGATTGCCGCTTCGCCCTCGACGACCCGGCCTACGGCCTGCGCAGCTATAACGCCGGGCATATTGCCGGCGCCCAGTTCGCCGACCTCGAACGCGACCTCTCGGCCCCGGTGCGCAAGGGCATTACCGGCCGCCATCCGCTGCCTGCCAGTGCTGCGCTGATCGCCACGCTGCAAGCCTGGGGGATCAATAACGACAACCAGATCGTCCTCTATGACGACGGTCCGGGCGCCTTTGCGGCGCGGGCCTGGTGGCTGCTGGCTTGGCTGGGCAAGCAGGACAACGTCTGGCTATTGGATGGTGGCCTGCAAGCCTGGAACGCCGCCGGCTTGCCGCTGACCGCTGCACGCAGCAATCCACAGCCAGGCAACTTTAGCGGCCAGCCCCAGGCCGCACTGGTGCTCGACGCCAGCCAACTGCAGCAGCGCCTGCACAGCACCCAACTGACCTTGCTCGACGCCCGCGCCCTGCCGCGCTTTCGCGGTGAGGTGGAGCCTCTGGACCCGGTCGCCGGGCATATCCCCGGCGCCCAGTGCGCGGTGTTTACCGACAACCTCGCCAGCACCGGCGGCTTCTTGCCAGCGCCGCAGTTGCAACAGCGCTTTGCCGCCCTGCTCGGCTCGCGCCCGGCCAGCGATCTGGTGGCCTACTGCGGCTCCGGCGTCACGGCCTGTCACAACCTGTTTGCCCTGTGCCTGGCCGGCTACCCACTGGCACCGCTGTACGCAGGCTCCTGGAGCGAATGGATCACCGACCCGCAACGGCCGGTCGCCACCGGCGATTGAGAAGAATGGCAGATAGCCCCCAGCCTTAAGCGCTGGGGGCTATATAGAAAATAACCAGAAACCCAAAACAGTTTAAAAACAGCCCTTTACAGCCGATTGGTCGCACTACACTTCAAAACATGCGGCTAACCCCGCTGCCGGCGGGGCCTTTGCCATATCCCGTTCTAACCGCTGCCAAGCGCCCCGGCCCCGCCGACTACCTTGTACGAGGGTTCTATGGGTATTGCCGCCAGCGACCTGTGCCAGCACGTGATCCGCCCCACCCTGATCTATCTGGAGCGCTACTCCACCGCTGCCGAAGCGTTGCTGCTGGGCGCGGCGGCCTGCCAGTCTGCCCTCGGCGCAGTACTCACCGACCGCCGCGGTCATGGCCTTTATCGCATCGCTAGCCAGCGCCATGCGCAGCTCTGGGATCAGCACCTGGCGCGTGACCCGGACCTGGCCAGCAAGATCCGCGGCCTGGCCAGCCAGCATGCCTTCCTCAGCGCCCCTCATCTGGAACTGACGGTCAACCTGCGCTACGCCACGGCGATTGCCTGGATGTTGGTGGAGGCCGCCGACAAGCCACTGCCCGCCAGCCATGACCACCTCGGCCTGGCACGCATCTGGCGGCAAGTCTTTTGCCCACAAGGGCGGCTGCGTGATTTCGACGATGCCTGGCAGCATTGCATCGGCCCGATTAGCCAGGCGGCTTGATAGCCAGAACCTAAGGGTTATTGGCCAGATGGCCTGCCGCCATCACCCGCTTGGCGTTCAGGTAGCTACGCTGCCAATAGGCGGTTGACAGGCTTTCCAGGCGTACCGTGCCGCCACTGGAGGGGGCATGGACGAAGCGCCCCTCGCCCACATAGATGCCGGCATGGCTGACCTTGCCGTCACCAGCGGTGGCGAAGAACACCAGGTCGCCAGTCTGCAAGGCCTCGCGGCGCACGCTGGGCACCGGCATGGCAAGCAGCTCACGGGTGGAGCGCGGCAGGCTGATACCCGCGGCATCACGGTAGACGTAGCCAATCAGGCCGCTGCAATCAAAACCACTTTCCGGGGTATTGCCGCCATACCGGTACGGCGTGCCGACCAAGCCAATGGCGCGCAGCAGAACATCATCAGCCGCCGGGGCGAATTGCTCGAATGGGGCGTTGGCAACAGGGCTAGGTGGTGGCGAACTGGCGCAGGCGCTCAGCAGTGCCGCAGCAACAACGAGGGCAATACGGGTTGTTGCTGACATGGCGGACGCGCCTTACTTTGCCGGCCGCAAGGCTCTGACGCAAGGGTCAGAGCCACACGAACTTAGCGATGCAGAGGATTACGTTGTGGCGCGGCCGGGGCCTGGGCCAATACGCGCTTGGCTTCCATAAAGCTGGCACGCCAGTAGCGATCATCCAGGCTATCGACCCGCACGCCGCCGCTGCGCGAGCTGGAGGAGTGGATAAACTGGTCGTCGCCAATGTAGATGCCGGCATGGCTGACTCGCCCGCGCCCACGATTGTTGAAGAAGACGATGTCGCCCGGCTCCAACTCGGTGCGCGAAACCAGCGGTGCGTCCAGGTTGATCATCTCGCGGGTCGAGCGCGGCAACTGGATGCCAGCCTCTTCGCGGAACAGGTAGCCGACGAAACCGCTGCAATCGAAGCCGGTTTTGGTCGAGGTGCCGCCCGGACGGTAACGGGTACCCACCAGCTCGAAACCACGATCGAGAATGCTGTCTGCCAGCGCCGGCAACTCATAAGGCTGCTCATCGGTCAGCTCGCTGACCTCGGCGGGAGTCGGTTCCGGCAACTGTACAGGGGTCGGTTGCACAGCAACGGGGTGATGCACTGCATGGCCCGCACAGGCGGACAGGAGTGCTGCAAATGCCAATGGCACGAGGGGTGCGAAGCGATTGAGCATGGGCACGGCCGTGTCTTTAGTTATTAGAAGGGCCGAAATATGCCTTCCATAAAGCTCATATGCAAATTTAATTAGCCAAAATGTGACCTTTAGATCGCGCCATCACCTCTAAGCGCGCGTCGCGATCGGCGCCGCACGAGCGGCCCAGGACAGCGCCGAAAAAAGCCCAATGGCGCTTAAACCGGGGGCTGAGGGCGAGCACAAAAGAATCGATCAAGGCGGCGCCAATAGTTTGAGCACGCTGACTGACCGTTGGTCAGCTCAGCCATCGAGACACTATGCCGCAGCCACCTGCGCTCAGTGGTTGACCGTGTGCGCCAACATCACCGACAACTGGCACAACGGCCGCCCACTCTCGGCCTGCCACTGGTTGAACACGGCCTGCACGGCAGCCAGCTCCTTGCGGCTGGTCGGCGCCTTGTCGAGCACCCCCTGGGCCTTGAGCGCGGCCACCACATCCGTGGAGGGCACGAAGCTATCCTTGCCGACCATGCGCAGCAGGCGCGGCGCCGACAGCCCACCGAGCTGGGCACCGTGCTTGGCCAGGTACTGCCACAGGCCGACGATGTCGTCACTCGGCCAGTCGGCAATCAGCGCGCCGAAACTGCCCCGCTCGCGCGCCACATCGAGCACCAACTGAGCATTGCGCGGCACGCTCTTGAGCTTGCCCAGGTGGCGAATCAGTCGCGCATCCTGCATCAGCCGCTCCAGATGCTCGGCGCCCATCAGCACCACCTTCTCCGGGTCGAAGCCGAAGAACACCTGCTCGAAGGCCGGCCACTTGGCATCCACCAGGCTGTGCTTGAGGCCGGCGCGGAACACCCGCAGGGCGATCAGCGACAGGTAACGGTCATCGCCGATCTGGCGCAACTCGGCCGCCGTCAGCGGCGTCGGCAAGCGCGCCTCCAGGGCCGCCAGCGAGCCGAAGCGGTTCAGGCAGTATTGGTGCAGCCATTTATAGTCGCGCATGCTTGATTCTCGCAGGCCATCGCGGCGGGTCAGAGGTTCATCAGGTCAACGAAGCGCGGTGTGGCGTTGTCGTCGATGCGCAGGCTGGCGAAATCAAACAGGTTGCGGTCGGCCAATTGCGACGGCATTACATTCTGCAGGGCGCGGAACATGATCTCGGTGCGCCCCGGCGACTTGCGCTCCCACTCGTGCAGCATCTCCTTGACCACCTGGCGTTGCAGGTTGTCTTGGGAGCCGCAGAGGTTGCACGGAATGATCGGGAACTCCTTGAGCTGCGCATAGGCCTCGATGTCCGCCTCGCTGCAGTAGGCCAGTGGGCGAATCACCACGTTGCGCCCATCGTCGGACAACAGTTTGGGCGGCATGGCCTTCAAGGTGCCGCCATAGAACATATTAAGGAAGAAGGTTTCGACGATGTCGTCGCGGTGATGCCCCAGGGCCATCTTGGTCGCGCCGATTTCGTCGGCATAGGTGTACAGCGTGCCGCGGCGCAGGCGCGAGCACAGCGAGCAGGTGGTCTTGCCTTCGGGAATCTTGTCCTTGACCACCGAATAGGTGTCTTTCTCGATGATGTGGTACTGCACACCGATGGACTGCAGATAAGCCGGCAGCACATGCTCGGGAAAGCCCGGCTGCTTCTGGTCCATGTTCACGGCGACGAGCTCGAACTTGATCGGCGCCACCTTCTGCAGGTGCAGCAATATATCGAGCATGGCGTAGCTGTCTTTGCCACCGGACAGGCAGACCATGACCTTGTCGCCCTCCTCGATCATGTTGAAGTCGCTGACGGCTTCGCCGGCCAGGCGACGCAGGCGTTTCTGCAGTTTGTTCTGATTGACCGAAAGGCTGCCCATGTTGCTGGAAATCCGTGCAAGTCTTGAAAGTGCGGCATTTTACCCACAAAGCAAGCCGCCCCCTAGCCCTGCGACGGTTCAACTGGCTGGTGCCTGCATGCTAGGGTTTAGCCATGACCGCCAACCTCAACGCCACTCTCAATCCCGACCTCGACCTTGCCGAGCAACTGTTCGAACTGTTGCAAGCCTGCCCCCAGGGCTGCAGCGAATATGAGCTGATCCAGCAACTCAAGGCGCGCCACTCGACGCACATTCCGCACCTGCCACTGAGCGACCGGCTGGTGCTGTTTCGCACCCACTTCCTGCTGTTCAATGCCCTCTACCGCCTGCGCGACCGGCTCTGGGCCGAGCAGCGTGGCCATCTGCAGATCAGCGCCCTGTGTACCTGCCTGCTGCCGTACCAGGCAGGCCTTGCCGGCCTCAGCGAACACGACCCGCTGCGCGACTACTACCTGGATCTGCAACAGCTGCGCGACACCAGCGCCGCGGATGTCGAACAATTGATGGCCAGCTTCTGGACCCGCCTGCAGGGCGGCGACGAAAAGCGGGCGGCTCTGGAGCTGTTCGAGCTGCGCGAGGACGGCGCGCTGGATCTTGCCATCATCAAATACCGCTATCGCCAGTTGGTCAGCCAGCACCACCCCGACCGGGGCGGCAGCACCAGCCGCCTGCAGTCGATCAACCTGGCCATGGAAATACTGCAACGCTATTACGAGTAAATCTCAGAGACCGATTTGCTCTAAGACACCCCGGTACGACCGGCCAACCTCGCACCTATACTGCGACATAAGGTCGCAGGCCCCGCCTGGCGCCTGATGGCGCCGATTCGCGCCGATCGCCATAAGCAACCAGGAGGTGTCGAGATGATTCACCACGTTTGGGGGCTGTTCACCCACCCCGATGAGCAATGGCAGGAAATCCGCGGCGAGGAAGAAAGCATCAGCCACATGTACCTTACCCATGTGCTGTTGTTGGCCGCCATCCCGGCCGTTTCCGCGTATCTGGGCACGACCAAGGTCGGTTGGAGCATTGGCGATGGCCCGGCGGTGCTGCTCACCGAAGCCAGCGCCTTGCAACTGAGCATCCTGTCCTACCTGGCCATGCTCGCCGGAGTTGCGGTGATGGCCGCCGTCGTACACTGGATGGCACGCACCTACAACGCCACACCGAGCATGGCGCAAAGCGTGGTGTTTGCCGCCTACACCGCCACCCCGCTGTTCGTTGGCGGGCTCGCCGCGCTGTACCCGAACATGTGGCTGGCCATGTTCGTCGGCATTGCTGCCATCTGCTACACGGTTTACCTGTTGTATGTGGGCATCCCGACCTATATGAACATTCCTTCAGAGGAAGGCTTTCTGTTCTCCAGCTCGGTTCTCGCCGTCGGCCTGGTGGTGCTGGTGTCGATGATTGCCCTGTCGGTGATCTTCTGGGGCTTTGGCGTTGGCCCGGTGTACACCAGCTGACAACCAGGCAACCGATAACTGAAGCAAACGCAGCCGCCGCACAGGCGGCTTCGTCGTTTTCTGGCTGTGACGGACAACAGGCTTGGGCATAATTGCCGCAACCGCGGAGCTTTAGGGTCTATTCCCGCCTCATCGCGGCTGCGAATGAAACGGGAACAGACCCTGAATGCCTAACCTGCTCAACCAACGTATCGAAACCTGCTATCAGCAGGCCGAAGCCTTCTTCAAGCGCGCCTTCAAACGCCCCACAGTCAGCCTCAAACTGCGTGGCCAGAAGGCCGGCGTGGCCCATCTGCACGAAAACCTGCTGCGCTTCAACCCACAGCTATACCGGGAAAACCACGCGCATTTTCTTGAGCAGACGGTGGCCCATGAAGTGGCCCAC
>DAITLT010000114.1:0-9402 GCA_036835505.1 Pseudomonas sp. | reverse complement strand
TGGCCTTACGGCTGGCAATGGTTTCGCCCTTGGCGGCCACTTCAGCAATATAAGCGGCGGCCTTGGCGCTGAAATCAGCCGGCAGTTCGCCCTTGCTGCGCCGGGTAAATTCGCTGGCCAGCTCCGGGAAGGCGGCGGCGTAGGCGGCAAAGCGCTGGTTCCACTCGGCCTCGCGGGCGGCGCCGACTTCCTTGGCATCCCATTCGGCGTAGATCTCGGCCGGGATTTCGAACGGGCCGTGGTTCCACTTCAGCGCGGCGCGGGTCAGGGCGATCTCTTCGGCACCCAGCGGAGCGCCGTGGCAGTCTTCCTTGCCGCCCTTGTTCGGCGAGCCAAAACCAATGGTGGTCTTGCAGCAGATCAGGGTCGGACGCTGGTGCTCGGCACGCGCGGTCTCGATGGCAGTTTTGATTTCGTCGGAATCGTGGCCGTCGACATTGCGGATCACCTGCCAGCCGTAAGCTTCGAAGCGCTTGGGCGTGTCATCGGTGAACCAGCCTTCGACTTCGCCATCGATGGAGATGCCGTTGTCGTCATAAAACGCCACCAGCTTGCCCAGGCCGAGGGTGCCGGCCAGCGAGCAGACCTCATGGCTGATGCCTTCCATCATGCAGCCGTCACCGAGGAAGGCGTAGGTGTGGTGGTCGACGATGCTGTGGCCAGGACGGTTGAACTGCGCGCCCAGCACTTTTTCCGCCAGGGCGAAGCCGACGGCGTTGGCGATACCCTGGCCGAGCGGGCCGGTGGTGGTTTCCACGCCTGGGGTGTAGCCGTATTCCGGGTGGCCAGGGGTGCGGCTGTGCAGCTGACGGAAGTTCTTCAGGTCGTCGATCGACAGGTCGTAGCCGGTCAGGTGCAACAACGAGTAAATCAGCATCGAGCCGTGGCCGTTGGACAGCACAAAGCGGTCACGGTCGGCGAAGCTCGGGTTGCTCGGGTTGTGCTTGAGGAAATCGCGCCACAACACCTCGGCAATATCCGCCATGCCCATCGGGGCACCGGGGTGGCCGCTGTTGGCTTTTTGCACGGCATCCATGCTGAGGGCACGAATGGCATTGGCACGCTCACGACGGCTGGGCATCGCTGATCTCCTGGAGGGCCGCCTCTAAACAGTATGTTCAGGCGGCTGTAGGTCGAAAAAAGACCGGCATTTTCCCCCAGCGAGGGCCACGGGGGCAATCACAGATGGTCGCAGAGGTCGATTTTTCGGGCATCACCTCGTCGAAGGGCAGCGCCTGCCTGATAGACTGCCGCCTTTCTGGACGAAACCGACAAACACAGGGATAAGACCGAGGAGCAAGCCGGTGGCATTCAACGAAGAAGAAACCCGCTTCCACCTCATTGACCCGGTATTGCGCCACAAGGGCTACGACAACCCGCAGCGCATCAAGCTGGAAACCCCCGCGCCCGTCGAGCCCACCGGGCCGAAGGGTCGCCGCCGTAAAGGCGTAGGGCGCACCGACTATCTGCTCTGCGTGCAGGTGGGCGATATGCCCAAGCCCTTGCCAGTCGCCGTACTGGAGGCCAAGCGAGAAAGCGAAGACCCGCTCAAGGGCATGCAACAGGCCAAGGGCTATGCCGACTGCCAGCGCTTCGACGTGCAGTACGTATTTGCCAGCAACGGCCACCTCTACGGCGAATACGACAAACCCAGTGGCATCCAGAGCGGCCCGCACCCGCTGGCAAACTTCCCGCCCCACGTCGAGCTGTGCGACCGCTACGCGGTGGACAAGGGCATCGATCTGGCCTCCAGTGATGCCGCTCTGCTGTTCCAGACTGACAGTCCGGCCTGGTCAGACTCACGCTACTACCAGGACGCCGCCATTCGCGCTGCCTTCGAGAAAATCATCCGTGAGCGCCAGGCCAGCGCCGAGCTTGAACGAGGGCCGCGCGTGCTGCTGACCCTGGCCACTGGCGCGGGCAAAACCATCATTGCCACCAATCTGCTGTGGCGCATGGCGCAGGCGGGATTGCTGGCCAAACCTGCGCTGTTTCTCTGCGACCGCGACGAACTGCGCGAACAGGCCTACGCCAAGCTCAAGGCGGCCTTCGGCGGCAACGTCCGGATCGTCAAGACCGAGCGCGGGCAGAACGCCGCCGCCAATGCGCGCATTCACATCGCCACCTATCACACCCTAGGCATCGACGGCGAAGACGATGCCCGCGAGAGCGCCGACAGCTTTCTGAGCAAGCACTACCTTGATGACGCCTTCAGCGTCATCATCATCGACGAATGCCACCGCTCAGCCTGGGGCAAGTGGTCGCAGGTGCTCACCCGCAACCCCAACGCCATCCACATCGGCCTGACCGCCACACCGCGCAAGTTGAAGGAGCCCAGGCGCCAACAGCACGCCAGGGACGTCGAAGCGGCAATTACTGCGGATGAGGCCATCACCGCGCACAACGTCCAGTACTTTGGCGAGCCGGTCTACGAATACACCCTGGCCCAGGCCCAGGAAGATGGCTACTTGGCCGCCTGCGAAATCGTCAAGCGCAAGGCCGATATAGACGCCCGCGCATTCACTCGCGAGGAAGTCCTGCAGGCCGGCGTACGCGACCTCAAGACCGGCCAGCCGCTCACCGAAGACGACCTGAGCAAGGCCGAATACACCGGCAAGGACTTCGACGACGAACTCTTTATTGACCTACGCACACCGAAGATGTGCGCAGACCTATTCAAGCTGCTGTGCGAGAACGGCGGGCCGGAGCAGAAGGTCATCATCTTCTGCACCCGTGACCTGCACGCCGACCGCGTGGCGATGCAAATGAACAACCTCTACGCCAACTGGTGCAAGGAACGCAGCCAGCCACGCAAAGACGACTACGCCTTCAAATGCACGGCCGCCGCCGGCGCAGAGAAGATCGAGAGCATGCGCGGCTCCAGCGAGCGCGCCTTTATCGCCTGCACCGTAGATCTGCTGGAAGCCGGCGTGGACATTGAGCGCCTCAACGCCGTGGTGTTCTTCCGCTACCTGCAATCGGCCATCAAGTTCTATCAAATGGTCGGGCGTGGCACACGCATCCACGAGGAAACTCAGAAGTACAAGTTCTGGCTCTACGACTACACCGGCGTCACCGAGCTGTTCGGCACCGAGTTCATCACCGCCCCGCCGCGTCCCGGCAGCAGCAGCCCGTCTGGTGGCGACGATGAGGATGAAGGTGGCGGAGGCCATGACGGTGGCCCGAGCGTGGCGGAAATCCGTGGACAGTACGTGCGCATCACCCCGCTGGGGCATTTCATCGTCGTCAACCGCGGCGGCATCGCCACGCCCATCCCGGTGGATGAATACCGCCGCGAGGTGATCGCCCGCGTGCTCAGCGAGGCGCACAACCTCGACGACTTCCGCGCGCTGTGGATCGAAGCGCAGAAGCGCCGCCAGTTGATCGACCACCTGCTCGGCGACCATCTAAGCCCCGAAACCATCCGCAATGCGGATCAGATGGACGACTTCGATCTCTACGACTTCTTCGGCCACCACGGCTACCATGCGCGCGCACTTAAGCGGCCGGAGCGCGGCGCGCACTACCTGAAGGCCAACGGCGACTGGTTCGCCAGGACAAACGACAAGACCGCCATAGTGCTCAAGGGCCTGGGCACGCAGTTCGCCCAGGGCGGCACCGAAGCCCTGGAAAGCTCAGCGCTCTGGGATGTACCGGAAATCGCACGAGCCGGCGGCATCGCCGCGCTGCGGGCGCTGGGCAACCCGACTGATGTGATGCACGATGCGAAGATAAGGTTGTTTGGGGTATGAGTTTTATTTGTTCACCGATTGCAGTTCCGCCGAATCTGCCCCCCCTGCTTTCCGGCTGGCAATGGAGGAGACTCTCAGACATCGCTCGCCTTGAAAGCGGCCACACTCCCAGCCGATCCCGCCCCGACTGGTGGGGAGGCGACGTGTCGTGGATTTCCCTAACAGAAATCCGAGCGCTCGACGGCACCAGAGTCGAGCAAACCCGACTGCGCACCAATGACCAGGGCATCGCCAATTCGGCGGCGCGCATTCTGCCGCGCGACACCGTGTGCTTTTCGCGCACGGCCTCGGTGGGCTTCGTCACCATCATGGCGGCGCCCATGGCTACCAGCCAGGATTTCGCCAACTGGGTCTGCAGCGATGAACTCGATCCGGAATATTTGATGTATGCGTTGATCTGCTCTCGGCGTGAGTTACGTGAATTAGCAACAGGGGCAACGCACAAGACCATCTATATGCCGACGCTGGAGTCTTTTCATCTGTGCATGCCAGACAGCACTGAGGCGCCGAGTATCGAGAAACAACGCCAAATTGCCGCCCGCCTAAAAGCCCAACTGGCCGAAGTGGAAACCGCGCGCCAGGCGGCGCAGACGCAAATACAGGATACCGATTTGTTGCGCAGCCGCTTGCTGCAAGCTGCTTTCGATCAACTGACCTGCGAGCCAACTATGCTTGGCCAAGTATTGAATGGCTTCCAGACAGGCAAGAGTTTTCAGACCGCAGAAGTCCTGGCGCGTCCCGACGAGCTGGGTGTACTGAAGGTCAGTGCCGTTTCGTGGACACAGTTTCAGGCCGATCAAGCCAAGGCACTGAAGGGGGAGTACACACCCGCTGAAAGCCACCGAATCAAGCAAGGCGACTTACTGATCTCGCGAGCCAACACACGCGAACTGGTAGGCGCTGTTGTACTCGTTGAACGCGACCATCCCATGCGCCTGCTGTCGGACAAAACCTTGCGCCTCATGGTGAATGAAAACAGCGCCGACAAGGATTACTTACTGTTCGCCTTGCGCACAGAGCTAGCCCGTGAGCACATCGAGCTTTACGCCACTGGATCCAGCGATTCAATGCGCAACATCTCGCAAGACGTGATCGCCTCGACTCCAATTTTGCTGCCATCACTGGACGAACAGCGACGCATCGCTGCCCACCTAAAAGCCCAGCTCGCCGAGGCCGACGTCATCGCCCAGGCCGCTAGCGCGCAATTGGTCGAGATCGAACGCCTGCCGCAGAAACTGCTGGCGCAAGCCTTCCATGCACAAGGAGAAGTGCCATGACCCGGAAAACAGTCGATAAACAGCACCTGACTCGCTTCGAAGACATCCGCCAGGCTGACCCGCAAGGCAACGAATTCTGGTCGGCCCGCGACCTCGCCCTCGTGCTGGAATACCAGGAGTGGCGCAACTTCATCCAGGTGGTGGACAAGGCCCGCACCGCCTGTAGCCAGTCCGGCAAGCAGCCCGAAGACCATTTCGGTGATACCAACAAAATGGTCACCATCGGCTCCGGTGCGCAACGCACAGTGCCGGATGTGCGCCTCTCCCGCTACGCCTGCTACCTGATCGTACAGAACGGCGACCCAGCCAAACCGGTGATCGCCAACGGCCAGACTTATTTCGCCCTGCAGACCCGGCGTCAGGAGCTGGCGGACGAAGCCCAGTTCGCGCAACTGACCGAGAACGACAAGCGCCTGGCCATCCGCAATGAACTGGCGGCGCACAACAAGCATCTGGCCGCCGCCGCGAAAGACGCCGGCGTGGACAGCCCACTGGATTACGCAATCTTCCAGGATCACGGCTACAAGGGCCTGTATGGCGGGCTAAGCGCCAAAGACATCCACGCCCACAAGGGCCTGAAGAAGAGCCAGAAGATCCTCGACCATATGGGCAGCACGGAACTGGCGGCCAACCTGTTCCGCGCCACCCAGACCGAAGAAAAATTGCGCCGCGACGGCGTGCGCGACAAGGCCCAGGCCAACCGCACCCACCATGACGTGGGGCGCAAGGTGCGCCAGACCATCGAGGACCTGGGCGGCACCATGCCCGAACACCTGCCGGCACCCGACAGCAGCATCCAGCAGTTGGAAACGGCCAAGAAGAAACAACTGAAAAAGAAATTGGAACCCTGATGCCCCGCCCGAAGAAAACCGCTACCGCCCCCAAGGCCATCGCCAGCACCCAGTCGCTGTCGGCCTTCGTCAAGAGCATCTGCGACGTAATGCGCCGCTCCAACTGCGCCAGCGCCCTGCAATACGTGCCGGAGCTGACCTGGATTCTGTTCCTGCGCATTCTCGATGCCCAAGAAGCCCGCGCAGCCGAACAGGCCGAGGTGCAAGGCACCAGCTTCTCCCCTGCGCTGCGCCGCCCCTATCGCTGGCAGGACTGGGCCGCCCCCTGGTCGGATAAGCCTGACCATCCTCACACCCGCGACGGCAAACCACAGGGCTGGAAGCGCCAGGAGCTGTTCACCGCCGGCGACGGCAGGTTATTCGACTTTATCAACAAGGAATTGCTGCCACATCTACACGCCCTAGATGTCGAGCCACGCACTGGCGTGCCCAATCCGTCCGCCAGTGCCAAGCAACGCATCATCGGCCGGATCATGACCGCAGTGGAGCGGGTGCGCGTGGATGACGAGACCAATCTGCGCGACATTCTCGACCGCGTACACGAAATCAGCATCGAGCATATCGACGACACGCATTTTTTCACCCTGTCCCAGGTGTACGAGGATCTGCTGCTGAAGATGGGCGAGAAGAACTCCGATGGCGGCCAGTTCTTCACTCCCAGAGAGGTGATCCGCGCCATGGTGCATACGGTGGACCCGGCGCTGGGCCAGACGGTATACGACCCCTGTTGTGGCACTGGCGGGTTCCTTGCCGTGGCCTACGAGCACATCGCCCGCAAGCTGGGCCAGGCGCCGACCAGCACCGACCTGGAAAGGCTCAAACACGACACCTTCTTCGGCCGCGAGAAGGAAAACCTAGTGTTCCCCATCGCCCTGGCCAATTTGGTGCTGCACGGCATCGACCAGCCCAATCTGTGGCATGGCAACACCCTGGAGCGGCGCGCCACCTATAACGCGCTATTCGCGCAGGCACCCCGGCAATTCGACCTGATCCTGAGCAACCCGCCGTTCGGCGGCAAGGAAGGCAAGACCGCGCAGAACAACTTCTCCTTCCCGACCAGTGCCACCCAAGTGCTGTTCGTGCAGGACATCCTCGCCGAACTGGCACCGGCCGGCACCTGCGCCATCGTGCTGGACGAGGGCCTGCTCTTTCGTACCAATGAGAGCGCCTTCGTTGAAACCAAACGCAAGCTCACCGACGAATGCGACCTCTGGGCCATCGTCAGCCTGCCTGGCGGGGTGTTCTCCACCGCAGGCGCAGGCGTGAAGACCAACCTGCTGTTCTTCACCAAGGGCAAGAAGACCGGGCGCATCTGGTACTACGACCTGTCGTGGATGAAGGTGGGCAAGAAAACCCCGCTGACCCTAGCGCACTTCGGTTTCGACGCGGATGGCGCAATGCTTGCCGATGCAGACCTGCCCGCCGCATTGCTGAACGACTGGCAGGCCGATGAAGGCAACACCGGCCAACCCTTTCCCAGTTATGCCAGGCAGTTGGCCGCGCGCGGCAACAGTCGCTATTCGTGGACGGTGGATTTGGCCGTGCGTCGCGCCGAGGCGCACGAGCGGATGCAGCCGTTGCGGGATAAAGCTGCGGACATCAAAGAGGCCATAGTTGGACTGAAGGAAGATCTCAAGCGGCTGAAAAAGAACAAGGCGGCGCAACAGGCCATCGAAGCGCGAGAGGCCAGCATCCGCGAACAGGAAAAAGCCGTACGCGACCTGGAGGGCGAAGCCGCCAGCATCGACGCTGCGGTTTTCGACCTGAAGGCGGTCAACCCGAATGCAACGACGGTGACCGATGACCGCACCCCGGCGCAAATCATCGCCAGTATCGAGACACAAGGGCAGGTCGTGGTGCAGGCGTTGGGCCGCTTGCGGGCACTACTGACACAGCCTGCCAGCCAAAAACATTGAGAAACCACTGGTTGCAAGCGCCGCCACTTGCGCGAGCCCCTGCGGGGTCTCTTGGCACGAGTTGCACCTACGCTGATGGCGGGACAATCTCCTGAGTCAACACCGCCCCGCAAGGGCAATATCAATAACTTTTGATATTGCCCTTGCGGGGGCCTTTCTGCCCACCTAGACTGCGCTCACCATGCACCTCAGCGCACCCCAGCTCCGCAGCGAGCCCGCCGACGAACTCACCAGCCTGTGCAAGGCCGGCGGTGATCCGCTGCGCCTGAATATCCTGCGCGCCCTGGCCAACGACTCGTTTGGCGTGCTGGAGCTGGCGCAGATCTTCGCCACCGGCCAATCCGGCATCAGCCACCATTTAAAGGTGCTGGCCCAGGCCGGCCTGGTGGCCACCCGCCGCGAAGGCAACGCGATCTTCTACCGCCGCGCCCTGGCGCACAGCGAACTGTTCGGCGGCAAGTTGCACGCCGCCCTGCTCGATGAAGTGGAAAGCCTGCAACTGCCGGAGGCGGTACAAACCCGCATCGCCGCCGTACACGCCCAGCGCGCCGCCACCAGCCAGGACTTTTTTGCCCGTATGGCCGAGAGTTTCCAGGCCCAGCAGGACCTGATCGCCGGCCTGCCGCAGTACCGCGACAGCCTGCTGGCCCTGCTCGACTCGCTGAGTTTTGCCGATGATGCCAGCGCCGTGGAAATCGGCCCCGGCGACGGCGCCTTTCTGCCCGAGCTGGCGCGCCGCTTCCAGCAGGTCAGCGCCCTCGACAACAGCCCGGCGATGCTCGAGCTGGCGCGCCAACGCTGCCTCGACGAGGGCCTGGCCAATGTTCAGCTAACCTTGGCCGATGCCCTCGACGCAGACGCCCTCAGCGCCGACTGCGTGGTGCTGAACATGGTGCTGCATCACTTTGCCGCGCCGGCCGAGGCGATCAAGCAGTTGGCGCGACGGGTCAAGCCCGGCGGCAGCCTGCTGATCACCGAGCTGTGCAGCCACAACCAGAGCTGGGCCCGCGAGACCTGTGGCGATCTGTGGCTAGGCTTCGAGCAGGACGACCTGGCGCGCTGGGCCGTCGCCGCCGGGTTGAGCAGCGCAGAAAGTTTGTATATTGGCCTGCGCAATGGCTTCCAGATCCAGGTCCGGCACTTTCAGAACCCCAAGGCGGCTGCCCGCCCCCTCCCCAATATCCCGATAGAACAGGAACTGCCCTGATGAGCGAATACTCCCTTTTCACCTCCGAGTCCGTGTCTGAAGGGCATCCGGACAAGATCGCCGACCAGATTTCCGACGCGGTACTGGACGCCATCATCGCCAAGGACAAGCACGCCCGCGTGGCCTGCGAAACCCTGGTGAAAACCGGCGTGGCCATCGTCGCCGGCGAGATCACCACCAGCGCCTGGGTTGACCTGGAAGAGCTGGTGCGCAAGGTCATCGTCGACATCGGCTACGACAGCTCCGACGTCGGCTTCGACGGCAACACCTGCGGCATCATCAACATCATTGGCAAGCAGTCTCCGGACATCAACCAGGGCGTTGACCGCGCCAAGCCGGAAGATCAGGGCGCCGGCGACCAGGGCCTGATGTTCGGCTACGCCAGCAACGAGACCGAGG
>DAITLT010000113.1:5254-9419 GCA_036835505.1 Pseudomonas sp. | reverse complement strand
CCAGTCGCTACCCGTGACTGTGGGCCACTGCGCCCGGCGCCGGTGTTCGCCCTTTGCCTGATCCGATGGAAAACGCCATGAATTACAACTGGGACTGGGCGATGTTCTTCAAGCCCACCGGGATTGGCAGCGAAATCTACCTGGACTGGTTCGTCAGCGGTCTCGGCTGGACCATCGCCATTGCCCTGGCCGCCTGGGTTATCGCCCTGCTGCTGGGTTCGCTGCTGGGTGTGCTGCGCACCGTACCCAACCGCTGGGTGGCGGGCATCGCCACCGCCTATGTGGAAATCTTCCGCAACGTGCCGCTGCTGGTGCAGCTGTTTCTCTGGTACTTCCTGGTCCCCGACCTGCTGCCGGAGCCGTTGGAGCTGTGGTTCAAGCAGGACCTCAACCCCGCCACCTCGGCCTACCTCAGCGTGGTCGTGTGCCTCGGTCTGTTCACTGCCGCGCGGGTCTGCGAGCAGGTGCGCACCGGCATCCAGGCACTGCCCAAGGGCCAGCTCGGCGCCGCCCGCGCCATGGGCTTCAAGCTGCCGCAGATCTACGCCTACGTGCTGTTGCCGCAAGCCTACCGGATCATCATTCCGCCGCTGACGTCGGAGTTCCTCAACATCTTCAAGAACTCCTCGGTGGCCTCCTTGATCGGCCTGATGGAGCTGCTGGCGCAAACCAAACAGAGCGCCGAATTCAGCGCCAACCTGTTCGAGGCCTTCACCCTGGCCACGCTGATCTACTTCACCCTGAACATGAGCCTGATGCTGCTGATGCGTGTGCTTGAACGCCGCGTGGCGGTGCCCGGCCTGCTCGCCGCAGGAGGCAAATAATGGACTTCAGCGCGATAGTGCCGGCCCTGCCCGGCTTGTGGGAAGGCATGCAGATGACCCTGCAGCTGATGGCCCTCGGTGTGCTCGGCGGTGTGGTGCTGGGCACCCTGCTGGCGCTGATGCGCCTGTCATCAAGGCCGTGGATCGCCAACCTGGCCGGCGCCTACGTCAACTACTTCCGCTCCATTCCGCTGCTGCTGGTGATCACCTGGTTCTACTTCGCCGTGCCGTTCATCCTGCGCTGGATCACCGGCGAGGACACCCCGGTGGGCGCCTTCAGCTCGTGCCTGGTGGCGTTTGTAATGTTTGAGGCGGCGTATTTCTGCGAGATCGTGCGGGCCGGCATCCAGGCCATTCCCAAGGGCCAATTGGGCGCTGCCCAAGCCCTGGGCATGAGTTATGGCCAGTGCATGCGCCTGATCATCCTGCCCCAGGCGTTTCGCAAGATGACCCCGTTGTTGCTGCAGCAAAGCATCATTTTGTTCCAGGACACCTCACTGGTGTACACCGTCGGCCTGATGGACTTCCTCAACGCCGCCCGCTCGCGCGGCGACATCATCGGCCAACCCCATGAATTCCTGATCTTCGCCGGTCTGGTGTATTTCGCCATCAGCTTCTCCGCCTCCCTGCTGGTGAAGCATCTGCACAAGAGGTTAGCCGTATGATTTCCATCCAGAACGTCAACAAGTGGTACGGGGATTTCCAGGTGCTGAGCGACTGCAGCACCCAGGTCAGCAAGGGTGAAGTGGTGGTGGTATGCGGCCCGTCCGGCTCGGGCAAATCGACCCTGATCAAGTGCGTCAACGCCCTGGAAGCCTTCCAGCAAGGCGACGTGGTGGTCGACGGCACCTCGATCGCCGACCCCAAGACCGACCTGCCCACGCTGCGCTCGCGGGTCGGCATGGTGTTTCAACACTTCGAGCTGTTTCCGCACCTCTCCATCGTCGAGAACCTGACCATCGCGCAGATCAAGGTGCTCGGCCGCAGTAAGGCCGAGGCCACCGAAAAAGGCCTCAAACTGCTTGAGCGGGTCGGCCTGCTGGCCCATGCCCACAAGCACCCAGGGCAACTCTCCGGCGGCCAGCAGCAGCGCGTGGCTATCGCTCGCGCCCTGGCCATGGACCCGATCGTGATGCTGTTCGACGAGCCGACCTCGGCCCTCGACCCGGAGATGGTCAACGAGGTGCTGGATGTGATGGTGCAGTTGGCCCAGGAAGGCATGACCATGATGTGCGTCACCCACGAGATGGGCTTTGCGCGCAAGGTCGCCGACCGGGTGATCTTTATGGACCGCGGACAGATCGTCGAAGACTGCGCCAAGGAGGCGTTCTTCGGCGACGTTTCGGCGCGCTCCGAACGTGCCCAGCAGTTCCTCGCCAAAATCCTCCAGCACTGATCCGTGTGACCGCGCGACAGCGGCTTCCCGCCTTGTGCGGGGCGCCGCTCGCCGCGCACAACTGGTCAGCCCAGGATGACTGTGATGCAATGCCCCTCCTCAAGCCTTCGCGCCGTCCCGCCCGCCCTGACAGTGAAACCACGCCTGCTACGTCACCTGCTGCTGACTGTGCTGATGCTCCTGCTGGTGCTCGGCTGCGGCTACGCGGGCTATTTGATCAGTGAGAAATTCGCCATCGCCGCCCTCACCGACAGCGGCGAGCGTCAACTGGGCCTACATGCCCGCGCGCTGGAAAGCGAAATCAGCACCCACACTTACCTGCCCAGTCTGCTGGAGCTGGAGTCCGGCGTCAGCCAACTGTTGCTCAACCCCAGCGAAGCTCGGCGCCTCAAGGTCAATCGCTACCTCGAAGGGCTCAACCGCCGCAGCGGCAGCCGGGCGATCTATCTGCTTGATCTCGGCGGCCGGGTGCAGGCCACCAGCAACTGGCGTGACGCCGACAGTTTCCAGGGCGAGGACCTGTCCTTTCGTGCCTATTACCAGGATGCCGTGCAGGGTAAGCCGGGACGCTTCTTCGGCGTCGGCAGCACCACCGGCGAGCCCGGTTATTACCTGGCCCACGGCCTGCGCCAACGCGACAAAATCATCGGCGTGGCGGTGGTCAAGGTGCGCCTCGAGCCCATCGAGCAACGCTGGGCCCGCGCGCGCCTGCAGGCGTATGTCAGCGACGAGAACGGCATCATCATCCTGTCCAGCGACCCCGCCCTGCGCCTCAAATCCATTCACCCCTTGAGCGAAGCGACCCGCACCCGCCTGGCCAGTAGCCTGCAATACCACTGGACCCGCCTGGACGCGCTGCAACCTCTGGCGCGCCAGCCGCTGGACAGCAACACCGAACTGCTCACCCTGGCGGCCAACACGGCCCAGAACGACCTGACCCAAGCCGTCAGCTACCTGGCCCAAACCCGCCGCCTGGAGGCATCGCCCTGGAGCTTTACCCTGCTCTCGCCGCTGCAGGATGTGCGCCGCCAGGCCATCAGCCAAGGCGTACTGGCTGCGGTCGCGGTAGCCCTGCTGGCCTTTCTGCTGATTGCCTGGAACCAGCGACGCAAGGTCATCGCCACCCGCCTGGCGGCCCGCGAAGCCCTGCAGCAAGCCAACGATCACCTGGAGCGCAAGATTGCCGAACGCACCCGCTCGCTACGCGCCAGCAACGAGCGCCTGAAGGCGCAGATTCGTGAACGCCGGCAAGCCGAAGAAACCCTGCGCAAGGCTCAGGACAGCCTGGTGCAGGCGGGCAAACTGGCGGTCATCGGCCAGTTGTCCACCAGCATCGCCCACGAACTCAACCAACCGCTGGCGGCCCTGCGCACGCTGTCCGGCAACACCATGCGCTTCCTCCAGCGCGGCGCCCTGCACACGGTCACCAGCAACCTCGCCACCATCAACCAATTGGTCGACCGCATGGGCCGCATCACCGCCAGCCTGCGCGCCTTCGCCCGCCGCACCGATGACGGCGGCGAGGCACAACTGGGCAAGGCCATGGACGCGGCGTTGTTTCTCCTCCAGGGTCGCCTGCAACAGACCCCCGTGCAGCTGCACACCAACTTCGCCGATGCGCGCCTGGCCATCGACCAGACGCGCCTGGAGCAAATTCTGGTCAACCTGCTGGTCAACGCCCTCGACGCCATGCAGGCGCAGCCCGAGCGCCAGCTGTGGCTCAGCGGTCAAGCCGCCGACGGCGTCTATCGCCTGCAGGTGCGCGACAACGGCCCAGGCATTCCACTGGCGTTGCGCAAACATTTGTTCGAGCCCTTTTTCACCACCAAACCGGGCGAGCAAGGCCTCGGGCTGGGCCTGACCTTATCTGCCAGCCTGGCCGTGGCCGCCGCCGGCAGCCTGGCGGTGCAGTATCCTGAGGCGGGCGGCACGGCCTTTGAGCTGT
>DAITLT010000113.1:0-5244 GCA_036835505.1 Pseudomonas sp. | reverse complement strand
CGCTGGCCACTCCATCCTCCGTCGAGACCCCTGCCGATGCATGAGCCCCTCAGCGTCCTGATCGTCGAAGACGACCCCCATGTACTCCTCGGTTGCCAGCAAGCCCTGAGCCTGGAAGACATTCCCAGCATCGGCGTCGGCAGTGCCGAAGAGGCCCTGCAGCAGATCGGCGATAACTTCGCCGGGATTGTCATCAGCGATATCCGCTTGCCCGGCATCGACGGCTTGCAACTGCTGGCCCAACTCAAGGCCCGCGACCGCAGCCTGCCGGTGGTATTGATCACCGGCCACGGCGATATCAGCATGGCGGTCGGTGCCATGCGTGATGGCGCCTACGACTTTATGGAAAAACCCTTTTCCCCGGAGCGTTTGGTCGACGTCACCCGCCGCGCCCTCGAACAACGGCGCCTGGCCCGTGAGGTGGCGCAACTGCGCCGCCAGCTCAGCGGCACCCAGGACTTGGCCGAGCGTCTGTTGGGCCGTTCGCCAGCCATGCAGGCGCTGCGTGAATTGATCGCCAACGTCGCCGACACCTCCGCCAATGTGCTGATCGAGGGCGAAACCGGCACCGGCAAGGAATTAGTCGCGCGCTGCCTGCACGACTTCAGCCGGCGCAAAAGCCAGCAATTCGTCGCCCTCAACTGCGGCGGTCTGCCGGAAAACCTGTTCGAAAGCGAAATTTTCGGCCACGAGGCCAACGCCTTCACCGGCGCCGGCAAACGCCGGATCGGCAAGATCGAGCACGCCAACGGCGGCAGCCTGTTTCTTGATGAAATCGAAAGCATGCCCCTCAGTCTGCAAATCAAACTGCTGCGGGTGCTGCAGGAACACAGCCTGGAACGTCTCGGCTCGAATCAGAGCGTGAGCGTCGACTGCCGAGTGATTGCCGCCACCAAGGCCGACCTGGATGAACTGGGCAAGACCGGACAATTTCGCAGCGACCTGTATTACCGCCTGAACGTGGTCACCCTGGAGCTGCCGCCGCTGCGAGAACGCCGCGAAGATATTCCGCTGTTGTTCGAGCACTTCGCCCAGCAGGCGGCGCTGCGCTTTGATCGCAGCACCCTAGAACTTGACCGACAAAGCCTGGCCAAGTTGCTGGCCCATGACTGGCCGGGCAATGTGCGCGAACTGCGCAACGTCGCCGAACGCTTCGCCCTCGGCCTGCCGCTGTTCAAAAAAGCCGAGCAAGCCCTGGAAAGTGCCGGCCCGTCATTCGCCGAGGCGGTCGATGCCTTCGAGAAAAACCTGCTCAGCAGTGCCCTTGAGCGTCACCAGGGCAACCTTAGCCAGGCCAGCGCAGCCCTGGGCATGGCCAAGACCACCCTGTTCGACAAGGTCAAGAAACACGGCCTGCAATAATCCCCTAGCCACCTTGCTCAGCCATTTATCGCGGCGCCAGCAACAGACGACCGGCCAGTCCGTTGATTGCCGAAAAGAGTGTACGCCCGTACACTTCGCGCCTTTTTGTCTGCCATAGGCCTGTCCAATGCTTTTCCTCGCCCGCATGTTGTTGCTGAGCCTGCACTTTGTTGCCGCCGGTATGCTCGGTTTGCTGCTTGGCCTGTGCCGCCCGTTCAACCCGGACAACAGCCGTTTGTGCGCCCTGCTCTATTCCTGGCCGGCGCTGCGCATTCTCGGCCTGCGGGTGGAGACCGAAACCAGTAGCTTGCGCGAGCATGTGCGCAGCGCGGTGATCGTCGCCAACCACCAGTCCAACTACGACCTGTTCGTGGTCGGCAGCGTGGTGCCGGCACGCACGGTTTGCCTGGGCAAGAAGAGCCTGAAATGGGTGCCATTCTTCGGCCAGTTGTTCTGGTTGTCGGGCAACGTGCTGATCGATCGCGGCAACGCGCAACAGGCCAAGCAGGCCATGCTCACCACCACCGACACCCTGCAGCACAAGGACACCTCCATCTGGGTGTTTGCCGAGGGCACGCGCAACCTGGGCAAGGGCCTGCTGCCGTTCAAGAAAGGCGCCTTTCAGATGGCCATTGCCGCAGGCGTGCCGATCATCCAGGTATGCACCAGCACCTATATCAAGCACATGCAGCTCAATCGCTGGAAAAGCGGCATCATCAAGATTCGCTCCCTGGCCCCCATCCCCACCCTGGGCCTGACCCTGGATGACCTGCCCGCCTTGATCGAGCAGTGTCAGCAGCAGATGCGTGCCTGCATCGACAGCCTCGATGCGCAGCTCGAAGGCCGCGCCTGAGTTCAGGCGCTTAAGCGCTCGCGCAGGCGCCCGAGCATCCCCAGCAGGCTGCCAACCCGCTCCTTTTCCGGCTCATCGCGCGGCGCCTGCGGCAGGCGTTGAATGCGCTCTGCCGGCTGGCTACGCAACAACTGAGCCTGCGCTGCCGCCGCCTGCAGGCCCTTATCAAACAAGCCCTTGCGGATCGGCTTGGGCAAATAACGGAAGATCTGCGCCTCATTGATCAGCTTGAGCAGCGCCTGGGTGTCCTGAAACGGCGTGACCACCAGGCTGAGCAAACGTGGATGCAGGCGCGCCAGGGTCTTGAGCAGGGGCACGCTGTCCTCGCCGGCCAGGTGCAAATCGCTGACCAACAAATCAATCGGCTCCTGATTAAGCCACTGTAGCGCCTGGGCCAGGTTGGCCGCGCGCAACAGTCGATGGCCGCCGCTCACACAAAACTCGGCAACCACCGCCAGGGTCTGCGGGTCGTCATCAAGCAACAGCAACTGCAAGGGCGCCGCTGTCTGCGCCACCTCGCCCAAGCTGCTCGCAGCGGCAGCCGGCGCCTGGCGCAGCGCCAACTCGCCGGCCTGGCGTAGGGTAAAGGCCATTTCCTGGGCGTCCCAGGGCTTGGTCAGGTAGCGGAAGATGCCGCCATTGTTGAGCGCCGCCACCGCCGCATCCAGATCCGAATAGCCGGTAAGCAGAATCCGCAGGGTTTGCGGGGCAATCTGCTGCGCCGCCGCCAACAGCTCGGCACCGCTCATGCCGGGCATCCGCTGATCGCTGACCAGCACATGCACCGACTCGTGCTGCAGGCGTTGCAGGGCGCGCTGCGGGTCGCTCTCGGTAAGCACCTCATAGTCGCGGCGAAACTGCAGGGCGAGGCTGCGCAAGATGCGCTCCTCGTCATCGACGAAGAGAATGCGAATTCGCTCACTCATGCTCAAGCACTCCTTTTCAGTTCGGCGCGTTGCCGTTGCGGCAAACGCAACACGAAGCGCGTGCCACGCCCCGGCACCGAGGCCACACGGATGCTGCCGCCATGGTCCTGGATGATCTTGAAGCTGATCGACAGCCCCAGGCCGGTGCCCTCACCGACCGCCTTGGTGGTGAAGAAGGGATCAAAAATGCGCTTTTGCACCTCGGCCGACATGCCGCGGCCACTGTCCTCGATCGAGACCAGTACATGCTCGGCCTCGGCCCAGCTTTTCACCTGAATCCGGCCAAAGCCGTCGATGGCTTGCGCGGCGTTGTTGAGCAGGTTGAGCAACACCTGGTTGATCTGCGACGGCGCGCAGGCGATGGCCGGCAGTTCGGCGAGCTGCTGCAACACCTCGGCCTTGTCCTTGAGGTTATTGCGGGCGATCAGCAAGGCGCTGCGAATGCACTCATTGAGATCGACCTGCTCGCTCATGGCACGGTCCAGGCGGGCAAAATCCTTCAGCCCAACCACCAGTTCGGCGATCTGCCCGAGGCCATAACCGGTGTCGGCAAACAACTGCTGCAAGTCCTCGGCGAGCAGCTCCGGGGCCGCCTGCGCACGACTGCTGGCCGCCGCCTCCAGGGCCGCCGCCAGGCGTGTCTCGCTGCAGTCGGGGTCAGCCAGGCAATCGGCCAATTCGGCCTGATCCGCCGCCAACTGCAACAGCGGCTGGCTCAACTCACGCAACAACTGCACGTTATTGGTGACATAGCCCAGCGGCGTATTCAGCTCGTGGGCAACGCCGGCAACCATCTGCCCGAGAGAGGCCATCTTCTCCGACTGCACCAACTGCACCTGCGACTCCTTAAGGTCGATCAGGGCCTGGCGCAGCACACGGTTACGCTGACCCACCCGGCTTTCCATGGCCTTGAGCACATCCAGCACCGTGCCCAGGCCGCAGTAGCGCCCCTGGCTATCGACCAACATAAAATCGTCACGAATCGGCGATTGCAGCTGCGCGGTAATTTGTCGGGCGGCCTCCTCCAGACGGGTATCCAGACACACCAGCAACGGCTGCGGGTTCATCACCTCGCTGATCGGCTTGTTGCCCCACAGATCACGGCCAAAGCGCTGCATAAAAATATTCTGCAGCGCATAACGGCTGATCAAGCCGCACGGCCGCCCCGCCTCATCAACCAGCGGCAACGACAGAAAGCGACTGTGCTGCGCCTGCAAAAAACACTCGGCCACCGCACTGATGCTGGTGTTGACGGACAAGGGCTGCACGGTACGAAGCAACTTGGCGAGCGCGGGAGCTGTGTTCATAAACCATCCGGACGGGCTAGACCTGGGCCGCATTAAACCCACGCCAGGTTTCCGCCTGATGACATCGGCAAGGCTGCCCAGGCCGCGCAAAGCTCAACTATATTTAGCCAAACCGATTCACCACTGCGCCGCACACGGGAGCCTGGCCATGGGCAATTGGATTCGTCTTTGTTGGGCCGTGCTGTTACTCGGCAGCCCCCTTGCGCTCAAGGCCGATGAGCCGCTGAGCTTTATCACCGAGGCCTACCCACCCTACAACTTCAGCGACGACAACATCCTGCGCGGGATTGCCGTTGACCTGCTGGTAATCGCCAGCCAAGACACCGCGCAGCCGGTGCAGCGCGGGCAAATCCGCCTGATGCCCTGGGCGCGCGGCTACCGCACGGTGCTCAGCACGCCGAACACGGTGCTGTTTGCCACCACCCGCACGACCGAACGGGAGCGCCTGTTCAAATGGGCCGGGCCAATTGCCGCCACCCGCGTGGTGCTGCTGGCGCGCAAGGCCGACAAGATCCGCATCCAGTCCTCCGCCGACCTGCAACGCTACCGCATCGGGGTGATTCACGAAGACATCGGCGAGCAATCCTTACTGGCCCTCGGCGTGGCCAAGCAACAACTGCAAATCTCGGCCAATGCCGACGCACTGAGCCGGCAACTGCACGCCGGGCGCATCGACCTCTGGGCCTACGAGGAAAACGTCGCGCGCTGGTTCCTGCGCAATGCCAACCTCGACCAGGACGACTTCGAAAGCGTCTATCTGCTCCAGCAAGGCGAACTCTGGTACGCCTTCAACCCC
>DAITLT010000112.1:437-9456 GCA_036835505.1 Pseudomonas sp. | reverse complement strand
GCTGCGGTCTTGGGCGCTGGGCTGGCGGACAAATTCGACGTAAACCGGCATGGGCGACTCCTCGGGCGGCGGGATGGCGCGCGAGTGTAAACCTGGCTGGGCGCCGCCGGTAGCCGGCAAAGGCTCGGCCCGCCTATAATGCCGACCTTTTCCGCAAGCCAATTTTGGGAGCTGGTGATGGCCGAACGTACGGCATGCGTCGAGCGCAACACCCTGGAGACGCAGATCAAGGTCTCGATCAATCTGGACGGCACCGGCAAGGCGCGGTTCGCCATCGGCGTGCCCTTCCTTGAGCACATGCTTGACCAGATCGCCCGCCATGGCCTGATCGACCTGGATATCGAGTGTCAGGGTGATCTGCATATCGACGACCACCACACCGTCGAAGACGTCGGCATCACCCTTGGCCAGGCCTTCACCCAGGCCATCGGCGACAAAAAGGGCATGACCCGTTACGGCCATGCCTATGTGCCGCTGGATGAGGCGCTGTCGCGGGTGGTCATCGACTTCTCCGGCCGCCCCGGCCTTTCGATGCACGTGCCGTTCACCCGCGCGGTGGTCGGCGGCTTCGATGTGGATCTGTTCCAGGAATTCTTCCAGGGCTTCGTCAATCACGCCCTGGTCAGCCTGCACATCGACAACCTGCGTGGCAGCAACACTCACCACCAGATCGAAACCGTGTTCAAGGCCTTCGGCCGTGCCCTGCGCATGGCCATCGAGCTGGACCCGCGGATGGCCGGGCAAATGCCCTCGACCAAGGGCGTGTTGTAAATGCAGACCGTCGCCATCATCGATTACGGCATGGGCAACCTGCATTCGGTGGCCAAGGCGCTGGAACACGTCGGCGCCGGCAAGGTGCTGGTGACCAGCGATGCCGCAGTGATTCGCGAGGCCGATCGGGTGGTGTTTCCCGGCGTTGGCGCGATCCGCGATTGCATGGCCGAGATCAGGCGCCTGGGCTTCGATCAGTTGGTCCGGGAGGTCAGTGCCGATCGGCCGTTCCTCGGCATTTGCGTCGGCATGCAGGCGCTGCTGGAGCGTAGCGAGGAGAACGACGGCGTCGATTGCATCGGCCTGTTCCCAGGGCAAGTGCGCTTCTTCGGCAAGGGCATGGTTGAGGATGGCGAGCCGCTGAAAGTGCCGCATATGGGCTGGAATGAAGTGGCGCAGACGCTGAGTCACCCGCTGTGGCATGACATCCCCGATCTGGCGCGCTTCTACTTCGTCCACAGCTATTACATCGAGGCCGGCAATCAGGCCCAGGTAGCAGGGCGCGGGCACTACGGTAAGGATTTCGCCGCGGCGCTGGCCGAAGGCTCGCGTTTTGCCGTGCAGTTCCACCCGGAGAAGAGCCACACCCACGGCCTGCAATTGCTGCAGAACTTCGCCAGTTGGGATGGTCGCTGGTAAATGCGTCGGGGCAAGGCGAAGGCGCCGATCCTGCGCCTGCAGGCCAGCGAGGAGCAGGCCGCGCTGCAGGTGCTCCAGGGCTTTCTTGCGGAGCGCTTCGAGCTGCAACTGGGCAGCTTCGAGGTGGCGGAAATCCTTGAGCTGTTCAGCCGCGAAATTGCCCCGCACTACTACAACAAGGCGGTTGCCGATGTGCAGGCGCTGCTGTCCGAGCGCTTTGCCAGCCTGGAAAGCGACGTGTGGGCGCTCGAGAAGAGCTGACCCGTTACCCCATTTATCGACTTGAGCAGGTTCACCCGATGCTGATTATTCCCGCTATCGATCTGAAAGACGGCGCCTGCGTGCGCTTGCGCCAGGGCCGCATGGACGACTCCACGGTGTTTTCCGCCGACCCGGTAAGCATGGCCGCCAAGTGGGTGGATGGCGGTTGCCGGCGCCTGCATCTGGTCGATCTGAACGGCGCCTTCGAAGGTCAGCCGGTCAACGGCGAAGTGGTCACCGCGATCGCCAAGCGCTACCCGCAGTTGCCGATTCAGATCGGCGGCGGCATTCGCTCGCTGGAAACCATCGAGGCCTACGTCAAGGCCGGCGTCAGCTACGTGATCATCGGCACCAAGGCGGTTAAAGATCCGCAATTTGTGACGGATGCCTGCAAGGCGTTTCCGGGCAAGGTGATTGTTGGTCTGGATGCCAAGGATGGTTTCGTCGCCACCGACGGCTGGGCCGAGATCAGCAGCGTGCAGGTGATCGACCTGGCCAAGCGCTTTGAAGCCGACGGCGTGTCCGCCATCGTTTATACCGACATCGCCAAAGACGGCATGATGCAGGGCTGCAACGTGAGCTTCACGGCGGCGCTGGCCAATGCCACCCAGATTCCGGTGATCGCCTCCGGCGGTATTCATAACCTCGGCGACATCCAGACCCTGCTGGCCGCCAAGGCGCCGGGCATCATCGGCGCCATCACCGGCCGGGCGATCTACGAAGGCACCCTAGATGTCGCCGAGGCGCAAGCCTTCTGCGACGCCTACAAGGGCTGATTCGGGCGTAGGGTGGGTTAGCCGCGGCGCGGCGTAACCCACCGATGGAGTCATCCGTTGGCGCGACGATGGGTATCGCTGCGCTCAACCCATCCTACGGAATACTGTTATGGCTTTAGCTAAACGCATCATCCCCTGCCTCGACGTTGACAACGGTCGGGTGGTCAAGGGCGTCAAGTTCGAGAACATTCGTGACGCCGGCGACCCGGTGGAAATCGCCCGCCGCTATGACGAACAAGGTGCCGACGAGATTACCTTTCTCGACATCACCGCCAGCGTCGACGGTCGCGACACCACCTTGCACACGGTTGAGCGCATGGCCAGTCAGGTGTTTATCCCGCTCACCGTCGGTGGCGGCGTGCGCTGCGTGCAGGACATCCGCAACCTGCTGAATGCCGGCGCCGATAAAGTCTCGATCAACACCGCAGCGGTGTTCACCCCCGAGTTTGTCGGCGAGGCGGCGGCGCGCTTTGGCTCGCAGTGCATCGTGGTGGCCATCGACGCCAAGAAGGTCTCGCTGCCGGGGGAGACCCCGCGCTGGGAAATCTTCACCCACGGCGGGCGCAAACCGACCGGGCTGGATGCGGTGCTCTGGGCGAAGAAGATGGAAGACCTCGGTGCCGGTGAGATCCTGCTCACCAGCATGGACCAGGACGGCGTGAAGCGCGGCTATGATCTTGGCGTGACGCGTGCGATCAGTGAGACTGTGGGCATTCCGGTGATCGCCTCGGGCGGCGTCGGCAACCTCGAACACCTGGCCGCCGGCATTCTCGAAGGCAAGGCGGCGGCGGTGCTGGCGGCGAGTATTTTCCACTTCGGCGAATACAGCGTGCCCGAGGCCAAGGCCTACCTGGCCAGTCGCGGCATCGTGGTGCGCTAAGCGGTATGCCTGTGGGGGAGTCGACAACCATAGGCGTTAAGCTTCGCTAAACTTGGCGGACGGTAATTTTAGGGGCGCCCAGCGTCCTCCGGGCTTTTCTTGGCATTGTCCACGTTAGCTGTTGGTGGTGCGATTGAGCTTGGGTAGCCGCGGACTTGGTTCGCGAAATGCGCAACTCAGGCCGCGCCTGCGCTGCGTTGTCGGTGCTGCAACAGTTGGCGGATACATCGCCTTTTAGTTGGTCTTCTCTGCTTCTCGTGTGAGGTTCACATGTCTGTTTGTCGCTTGTTGATAGCTCTTTTAGTGGCCTGTGGGCCGAGCCTGGTTCGCGCCGAGTCGCTGGTGCTGCTTACCGAGAATCTTGCCCCGTTTAATATGTCGGCCAGCGGCGGCAATTATGCAAAGGATGCGGGGGTAAGCGGGATCAGCTCGGATACTCTGCGAGCGGTTTGTGAGCGGGCCAAGATTGAGTGCCAGCAAATACTGCGTTTCCCTTGGGACAGGGTCTACCAGCAGGCCCTCAATGAGGTGGGCTATGGCTTGTTCTCGGTGGCCCGCACGGCAGAGCGTGAGGCGCTATTTAAATGGGTTGGGCCGATTGCCACAAATGACTGGGTGTTGATGGCCAACACTGACAGCAGCATTAACCTGAACAATCTGCAGGGCGCGGCGCAATACCGCATTGGCGGCTACCGGGGGGACGCAATAAGCCAGTACCTGATTGATCGCGGGCTCACGGTAAAGGCCTCATTGAGCGATAGCGAGAACGTGCAGAAGCTGGTTAAAGGGCAAATTGATCTTTGGGCTACGGCCGACCCGAGTGGCCGTTATTTAGCCAGGCAGGCCGGCGTTGAGGGGCTTAAGGTCGTGCAGCGCTTTAACACCGCCGAGCTTTACCTGGCCTTGAACATAAACACCGCGGATGCAGTGGTTGTGCAATTGCAGGCTGCGTTGGATAGTCTGCGCGCCGATGGTCAGTTAGCGGCCATTGCTGCGCGTTATCAATAATTGCACGGCTTCACTTGCAGGCAGCTTGCTCATTCACCTCGCCCTGAGAGTTTTTATGCTTAATCGTTTGTTGTTGTCGTTAGTTTGCAGCGCTGCGCTGTTGGTTAGTGCCGTGGTTCGTGCCGAGACGGACTCCGCTTATAAACTGGCATTGCTGACGGAGAACTTTCCGCCTTACAACATGGCGGCCAATGGCAAGAACTTTGCCCGTGACGAAAATATCAGCGGCATCGCCGTCGAGTTGGTGCGCGAGATGTTCAAGCGCGCCGGGGTGGATTACAGCCTGACCCTGCGCTTCCCCTGGGAGCGCATCTACAAGATGGCCCTGGAGAAGCCCGGTTATGGCGTGTTCTGCACCGCCCGCCTGCCCGAGCGCGAGAATGACTTTAAATGGGTGGGGCCCCTGGGGCCCGATGACTGGGTGCTGCTGGCGCGCGCCGACAGCAGCATCAGCCTGACCAGCCTGGAAGAGGCCAAGGCTTACAAGGTTGGCGCCTACAAGGGCGATGCGATTTCCGAACACCTGAACAAGCAAGGCTTGACCCCGCTCAGCGCCCTGCGCGACCAGGAAAACCCGCTCAAACTGATGAAGGGCGACATCGACCTGTGGGCCACTGGTGATCCTGCCGGTCGTTACCTGGCCAAGCAGCAGGGCATCAGCGGCTTGAAGAATGTCCTGCGTTTTGACAGCGCCCAGCTCTACCTGGCCCTGAACAAGGACACTCCGGATGCTGTGGTGGCAAAGCTGCAGGCGGCGCTGGATGCCATGCGTGCCGATGGCTTTGCGGCCGAGGTGGAGAAACGTTACCTCTAAGACGAAACGGGCCAGGCCGCCTGGTGCTCAACGGCACATGCGCTGCACGGTCTTATCTGATGAGTGTGTCGCGTTTATTCGCTCGTCGCTGGGCGTCGGCGATGAGGTTGAGTATGCTGACCCTGGCGTGTCTATCTAAAAAGAGAATTGTTATGTTTAAACACCTATTGCTTGGGTTGGCTGGCAGCTTGTGGCTGCTTGCCAACAGTGCCTTTGCTGATATTGATGAGAACTACAGCGTCGTTCTACTCACCGAGAATTATCCGCCGTACAACATGGCGATTAATGGCAAGAACTTTGCCCCGGATGACAATATCGATGGTATCGCTGCCGATATAGTCCGTGAGATGTTCAAGCGTGCCGGGATTAAGTACGCCCTCAGCCTGCGTTTCCCTTGGGATCGTATTTATAATCTGGCGCTGGAGAAGCCGGGCTACGGCGTTTTTTCGACCGCTCGCACGCCGGCGCGGGAGAACTTGTTCAAGTGGGTTGGCCCGATTGGTCCGGACGATTGGGTGGTATTGGCCAAAAATGACAGCACCATTAGCTTGAGCACGCTGGATGAGGTCAAGAAATACAAAGTAGGCGCATACAAGGGTGGGGCGGTAGGTAATTTTCTAATCGAGCAGGGCCTGGAGCCGTTGCTTCCGCTGCGGGATCAGGAAAATGCCAAAAGACTACAGGACGGCAAGATTGATCTGTGGGCTACTGGGGACCCATCTGGCCGCTACCTTGCCAAGCTGGAAGGCATTTCGGGTTTGAAGACGGTGCTGCGCATTCACAGTGGCGAACTCTTTTTGGCGCTGAACCGGGAGGTTCCTGACGAGGTCGTGCAAAAGCTGCAAGCGACCCTCGACAAGATGCGTGCCGATGGCTTTGTTGATGACATTCTTAACAACTATCGGTAAAGGTCTTTGTGGGCCTGCAAGCCCCATGTGGTTGTGCGCTGATGGCATGCCGGGATGGCACTAGCGGCGCCAACAATAAGCAAAAAAACCGGGCTAGCCCGGTTTCTTTACCTCTGCGATTTACTCGCCGCGGGTCACGCTCAGGCCTTTGAGCAGATTGAGGGCCTGGCTCAGCTGGAAGTCGTCGTCTTGCGGTCTTGCTGGCTGGCCGGCGGCCTTGCCTTTGCCGTTGGAGGGTTTGTCTGCGCCGCCGTTGCCGTTGCCCAGGTGGCCGGCCAGGTCGGCTTCCTTGAAGTTCTCGTCGTCCTGTTCGCGGGTAACCTTGGCGCGGCTGACTTCGATGTCCGGCACTATGCCCTGGGCCTGGATCGAGCGGCCGTTTGGGGTGAAGTACAGCGCGGTGGTGAGCTTCAGGGCGCGGTCGTTGTTCAGTGGCAGCACGGTTTGCACCGAACCTTTGCCGAAGCTATCGGTGCCCATCAGCACGCCACGCTTGTGGTCCTGCAGGGCGCCGGCGACGATTTCCGAGGCCGAGGCGCTGCCACCGTTGATCAGCACCACCAGTGGCACGCCTTCGCTGGCGTCGGCCGGGTCGGCAGAGAAACGCAGTTCGGAGTTGGCGATGCGGCCCTTGGTGTAGACGATCAGGCCCTTCTTCAGGAAGTGATCGGTGACTTCCACGGCCGCCTGCAGCACGCCGCCAGGGTTGTTGCGCAGGTCGAGGACGATACCGCGTAGTTTTTTGCCGTCGTTGTGCTTCTTCAGGGCTGCCAGGGCCTTGCCGACTTCTTCGCCGCTGTTGACCTGGAACTGCGAGATACGCAAGTAGCCGTAGTGGTCTTCGAGCAGCTGGCTCTTCACGCTCTTGACCTTGATCACCGCGCGGATCAACTCCACGTCGAACGGCTGACCGCCTTCGCGCACCAGAGTCAGAAGGATCTTGCTGCCGGCCTTGCCGCGCATCTTGTCGACCGCCTCGGTCATGCTCAGGCCCTTGGTCGGCTGACCGTCGATCTTGATGATCAGGTCGCCGGGCTGGATGCCGGCCTGGGAGGCGGGGGTGTCGTCGATCGGCGAGATGATCTTGATAAAGCCATCTTCGATGCCGACCTCGACGCCGAGGCCACCGAATTCGCCGCTGGTGCTTTCCTGCAGCTCGGCATAGGCCTCGGGCTCCAGGTAGGCGGAGTGCGGGTCGAGGTTGCTGAGCATGCCCTTGATGGCATTCTCCAGCAGGGTCTTGTCGTCTACCGGCTCGACGTAGGCGGCCTTGATCCGGTCCATCACCTCGGCGAAGGTGCGCAGCTCGTCCAGCGGCAGCGGCGCCTTGGCTGCGCTGCTCGGGGCGACGTTGAGCTTGTCCTCGGTGTTGTCGCTGGCCAGCAGCGTCGGCGCGCCGAGCAGCAGGGCGAGCGCGAGGGCCAGCGAGGTGGGGCGGAAAGTCTGCGGCATGTCGAACTCACTCCAGAATAAGGGGCGCTTGGCGCGGCTGGGCCTAGCCTTGGCGGCGACACCATTGGGCCGGGTCGCTGGGGCGACCCTGCTGGCGGATGGCGAAATACAGGGCCGGGGTGTTCTGTCCGCCGCTGGTGCCAACGGTGGCGATGGCTTCGCCGGCTTTGACGATCTGTCCGGCGTCTTTCAGTAGGCTCTGGTTGTGGCCATAGAGGCTCAGGTAGCCGTTGCCATGGTCGAGGATGACCAGAAGGCCGGCACCGCGCAACCAGTCGGCAAACACCACGCGCCCGCCATGCACGGCATGCACCTGGCTGCCGGCACCGGCGCTGATCAGCACGCCGTCCCATTTGGTCCGCTCATCGCCACCGCGAGCGCTGCCAAAATGTGCGGCCAGGCGGCCATTGACCGGCCACGGCAGCTTGCCGCGGGCGCTGGCGAAGTTGCCGCCATAGGTGGCGCCGCTGCTCGATACCAGCGGGCCGGCGGCGTCTGGGCCGGCTTTTGCGTCCTTGCGGCGGGCCTGTTCGGCGGCTAGCGCCAGCTTGCGCGCTTCGGCGGCTTCACGGGCCTGGCGGGCGAGGGTGGCTTCGATGGTTTTCAGCACATTGCCCAGTTGCGCCTGTTCCTGCTGGCGCGCCTTGAGCTTCTGGTCGCGGGCGGAGAGGTCCTTGTTCAGCTTGGCCAGGGCCAACTGGCGCTCCTTGCGGGCGTCGGCCAGTTGTTCGCGGCGGCCATCGAGGGCGCTTTTCTGTTCGTTGAGCTGGTTTTGCTGGGTGGCGATGTCCTGCTCGACATTGGCCAACTGGCGCAGGGTTTCATTGAAGGTGGCCAACTGCTCCAGGCGCGCCTGGCTCAGGTAGTCGTAATAGGTGAGGGTGCGCGAGAATTTTTCCGGGTTTTGCTGGTTGAGCAGCAGCTTGAGGTATTCCTGCTGGCCGCCCTGGTAGGCCGCGCGGGCCTGGATGCCGATCAGGCGTTGCTGTTCAAGGCGCGATTGCTGGAGTTTTTTTTTCTCAGTATCGAGGCGCTTGAGCTCGTCGTTGCTCTTGTTCAGCTCTTGCTGCAGACCCTTGACCTGCTTCTCCAGCTGGCCCATCTCGCTTTCGGTTTTTTTCAGCTCGCCCTGGACCCCGGATTTCTCCTTCTGGATCGCTTCCAGCAGCTTTTTCAGTTCGGCCACGTCTTTCTGCGCGGCATCCAGCTGTTGCTGGGTTTCGGCGCGCTGGTCAGCCATTACCGGGCTGAGCAGGCAGGCAAACAGGAGGGCGGTCAGGGTGCGGAACATGGGGTGTGCGATACCAGAATGGGCGACGGCCTAGTATGCCGATTAACGCGGGGAGTGGTTAGTGGCTAGTGGCTAGTGGTGAGTGGTGAGTGGTGAGTGGTGAGTGGTGAGTGGGAAGTAGGAAGTGGTGAGTCGCCAATACTGCGCCAGACACCCCACTCCCCACTCCCCACTTTCCACTTCTCCACTACCCCGCCAAAGCAATAATCGATTTGCCGG
>DAITLT010000112.1:0-427 GCA_036835505.1 Pseudomonas sp. | reverse complement strand
CGCTTGCCAACATAGATGAACGGCACCGGCTCGCAGGTGTGGGCGGTGTGCGCCTGGCCGGTGGATTCGTCTTCCATCTGCTCGACATTGCCGTGGTCGGCGGTGATCAGGGCTTCGCCGCCAACCTTGTCCAGTGCCGCGACAATCCGCCCGACGCAGGTGTCCAGGCATTCCACGGCGGCCACGGCGGCGCTGAACACCCCGGTGTGGCCGACCATGTCGCCGTTGGCGTAGTTGACGATGATCACGTCATAACGCTGCTGCTCAATGGCTTCGACGATGCGATCGGTGACGATCGGTGCGTTCATCTCTGGCTGCAGGTCGTAGGTGGCGACGTTTGGCGAGGGGATCAGGATGCGCTCTTCGCCCGCAAACGGCTCTTCGCGGCCGCCGGAGAAGAAGAAGGTGACGTGGGCGTATTTCTCGG
>DAITLT010000111.1:7313-9510 GCA_036835505.1 Pseudomonas sp. | reverse complement strand
ACCAAACCCCTGATCATCGTAAGATGGTCGGGGGTTTGTCTTTGCGCGCAGAAAAGCTTTGGACTACGGTTTTATGCAGCCTAAAGCGGCCGTTGTGAGCGTATCGGTACGTATAAAAGGCTATTAGAACGTTACAGCACCGCTGAAAACGACGTCTTTCGCTCTAGAAAAGCGACAGGCCAGGCTCACTCCTGGGCGTGAGTCGGTTCTATGGGCGAAAAACGTAGGTAAAGATGACGATCTCGACAGGCTGAAAGCAAAAAAGGCCCCAAGCGCAAGCTTGGGGCCTTTTTGTATGTGGTGCACCAGGCGGGATTCGAACCCACGACCCCTGCCTTCGGAGGGCAGTACTCTATCCAGCTGAGCTACTGGTGCAGTGCGGGCGCCATCATACGCATCTAGCGGGTGTGCGTCCATGGGGGTGTGTGTCGTTCATGATATTGAACGAAAGTCGTACTTCCCGAGGATGATCGCTCAACAAAGACGCTTATTAATGCGTTTTCGTTAATTTTTCTGCACAGGCTATTGCCCTTTACCGTCGCGGACTCTAGGATTCGTTTGAGATTTCAAACGCTTTGGCCGGCGAAGCACGAGCAGCAGAAAGAACTATCGTTTCTGGGTGTTCTACGCATCGTCTGGCCCGTCTAGGCGCAATCATATGCGCGAGCCCCCCCGACTGTAGCACTTATCGCGCGGTCGACTGATTAACACTGCTTAGCGCCCGGCGCTGGGCCAAAGGAGACCGCTATGCAACTGAAAGACGCTCGGCTGTTCCGCCAGCAGGCATATATCGAAGGTACCTGGCTGGACGCGGACAGTGGTCTGACCATCAAGGTGAACAATCCGGCCACCAATGAAATCATTGGCAGCGTGCCGAAGATGGGCGCCGTGGAAACCCGGCGCGCCATCGAGGCCGCCGAGCGTGCCTTGCCGGCCTGGCGTGCCCTGACCGCCAAAGAGCGTGCAACCAAGTTGCGTCGCTGGTTTGAGCTGATGATGGAAAACCAGGACGACCTCGGTCGCCTGATGACCCTCGAGCAAGGCAAACCGCTGGCCGAGGCCAAGGGTGAAATCGCTTACGCCGCGTCCTTCATTGAGTGGTTTGCCGAAGAAGGCAAGCGCATCTATGGCGACATCATTCCGGGTCATCAGCCAGACAAGCGCCTCTTGGTAATGAAGCAGCCGATCGGTGTGACCGCCGCGATCACCCCGTGGAACTTCCCGTCCGCGATGATCACCCGCAAAGCCGGTCCGGCGCTGGCCGCCGGTTGCACCATGGTGATCAAGCCGGCCAGCCAAACGCCGTTCTCGGCCCTGGCGCTGATGGAGTTGGCCGAACGTGCCGGCATTCCGAAAGGCGTGCTCAGCGTGGTGACCGGCAGCGCCGGCGACATCGGCAGCGAGCTGACCGGCAACCCGCTGGTACGCAAGCTGTCCTTCACCGGCTCGACTGAAATCGGTCGCCAGTTGATGCAGGAATGCGCCAAGGACATCAAGAAGGTATCCCTGGAACTGGGCGGCAACGCGCCGTTCATCGTGTTTGACGATGCCGACCTGGATGCCGCCGTCGATGGCGCGCTAGCCTCCAAGTACCGCAACGCCGGCCAGACCTGCGTCTGCGCCAACCGTCTGTACGTGCAGGACGGTGTTTACGACGCCTTCGCCGCCAAGCTGCAAGCGGCCGTGGCCAAGTTGAAGATCGGTAACGGCCTGGAAGATGGCATCACCACCGGCCCGCTGATTGACGAAAAAGCCGTGGCCAAGGTGCAGGAGCACATCGCTGACGCAGTGAGCAAAGGTGCTCGCGTCATCGCCGGTGGCAATGCTCTGGGTGGCAACTTCTTCGAACCGACCATTCTGGTTGATGTGCCGAAGAGCGCAGCAGTGGCCAAGGAAGAAACCTTCGGTCCGCTGGCACCACTGTTCCGCTTCAAAGACGAAGCCGATGTGATTGCCCAGTCCAACGACACCGAGTTCGGTCTGGCCTCGTACTTCTATGCTCGCGATCTGGGTCGCGTGTTCCGCGTCGCCGAAGCCCTGGAATACGGCATCGTCGGCGTCAACACCGGGATCATTTCCACCGAAGTGGCGCCATTCGGCGGCATCAAGGCCTCGGGCCTGGGCCGCGAAGGCTCCAAGTACGGCATCGAAGATTACCTGGAAATCAAATACGTCTGCCTCGGCGGTATCTGATCCG
>DAITLT010000111.1:0-7303 GCA_036835505.1 Pseudomonas sp. | reverse complement strand
GCCAGCCCTGTCCGAGTTGCTAGGCGGGCTGGAATCCACCATTCAACGACATTGCGTAACCGGGCTCGATAGCCGAGCCAACGAGGAGCACCATGACCAGCAAAACCAACCAAGCCATCCTGCAACGCCGTGCTGCCGCTGTTCCGCGCGGGGTTGGGCAGATCCATCCGGTGGTCGCCGAGCGTGCGGAAAACGCCACTGTGTGGGACGTTGAAGGCCGCGAGTACATCGACTTCGCCGGCGGCATTGCGGTACTGAACACCGGCCACCTGCACCCCAAGGTGATTGCCGCCGTGCAAGAGCAGCTGACCAAGCTGACCCACACCTGCTTCCAGGTGTTGGCCTACGAGCCCTATATCGAGCTCTGCGAGGAAATCGCCAAGCGCGTGCCGGGCGACTTCGCCAAGAAGACCCTGTTGGTCACCTCCGGCTCCGAAGCCGTTGAGAACGCCGTGAAGATCGCCCGTGCCGCCACCGGCCGTGCCGGCGTGATTGCCTTCACCGGCGCCTACCATGGCCGCACCATGATGACCCTGGGTCTGACCGGTAAAGTCGTGCCTTACTCGGCCGGCATGGGCCTGATGCCTGGCGGCATCTTCCGCGCCCTGGCGCCGTGCGAGCTGCACGGCGTGAGCGAAGACGATTCGATTGCCAGCATTGAACGGATCTTCAAGAACGATGCACAGCCGAGCGACATCGCCGCGATCATCATCGAGCCTGTGCAAGGCGAAGGCGGTTTCTACACCAACTCGCCGGCCTTTATGCAGCGTCTGCGTGCCCTGTGCGACCAGCACGGCATCCTCCTGATCGCTGACGAAGTGCAGACCGGCGCAGGCCGCACCGGCACCTTCTTCGCCACCGAGCAGTTGGGCATCATTCCCGATCTGACCACCTTCGCCAAATCGGTCGGCGGCGGCTTCCCGATCTCCGGCGTATGCGGCAAGGCTGAAATCATGGACGTCATCGCGCCGGGCGGCCTGGGCGGCACCTACGCCGGCAGCCCGATTGCCTGCGCCGCGGCCCTGGCCGTGCTCAAGGTGTTTGATGAGGAAAAGCTGCTGGAGCGCTCCAGCGCCCTGGGTGAGCGCCTGAAGACCGGCCTGCGCGCCATTCAGGCCAAGCACAAGGTCATCGGTGATGTCCGTGGTCTGGGTTCGATGATCGCCATCGAGCTGTTCGAAGGCGGCGACGTACACAAGCCGGCCGCCGAGCTGGTTGGCAAGATCGTCGCCCGCGCCCGCGATAAAGGCCTGATCCTGCTGTCGTGCGGCACCTACTACAACGTCATCCGCTTCCTGATGCCGGTCACCATCCCTGAGGCGCAACTGGACAAGGGCCTGGCCATTGTTGCCGAGTGCTTCGACGAACTCGCCTAAGGCTCATTAGTCTGGCGTTTTCAGGGCCCGCTGCGGCGTAATGCCGTTCACTTAAGCCAAGTGAACGGCATTTTTGTAGCCCGGATACAATCCGCGGCGCTGGTTAGCCTGCCAATTCCCTCCCGGATTTCATCCGGGCGATCTCTGCGGCACCTTAAGTGAGCGGCATTGCCCGCTGCGGCGGGTGCTTTTTTGCCTGCGCATCGGCCAGCGACTCCAGCGGCTGCGGCTGGTCGATGAAATAGCCCTGGGCGAAATCAATGCCCAGTTCGCGCAGGCAGTCGAGGGTGGCTTGGGTCTCGACAAACTCGGCGACGGTCTGCAGGCCCAGTTGTTCGGCGATTTGCTGCATCGAGCGCACCATGGCCTGGTTGATCGGGTCGTGCTCGATCCCGCTGATAAAACTGCCGTCGATCTTCAACAGATCCAGGGGCAGATGGCGCAGGTAGGCGTAGGAAGCAAAGCCGCTGCCGAAGTCATCGAGGGCGACCTTGAGGCCTTGCTCGCGCAGTTGCGCGATCCACTCGGAGGACACGCCCAGCTCGCCCAGGGCAACCATTTCCGTCACCTCGATGCACAGCTTGCTGGCCGGCAATTGCTGCCGCGCGAGCATCTCCCGGAGCAGTTGATGAATCTCGCTATCCAGTAGCGAGGAGGCGCTGAGGTTGAGGTTGACCTGTGCCAGTTGCTGCAGATGACCTGGGTTGTGCGCCATCCAGTCGAACAGGCGGCGGATCACCCAGCGATCGATGGCGCCGAGAAAACCGTAGCGCTCGGCGGCGGCAAGAAACTGCCCAGGGGCGATCCACTCGCCGGTTTGCGGGTCGCGGTAGCGCAGCAGGATCTCGTAGTGCCAGCCTTGCGCGGGCTGTTGCAGCGGCTGCACCGGCTGGTAGAACAGCTCGAAGTGCTGCTGCTCGATGGCGGCGCGCAAGCGGGTGATCCACTGCAACTGGCGCTGGTGTTCGAGCAGGGCGCCGTCGGCCTGATTGAAGCGATGCACGCGGTTGCGGCCCTGGTTCTTGGCCCGCTGGCTGGCGTTGTCGGCCCAGTTCAGGGCGGTTTCCCAGTCGCTGACGCCGGAGTCCAGCTCCAGCAAGCCGATGCTCACATACAGTCGAAACGGTCGTCCTTGCCAGGTGAACAGAAAATGCTCGACGCAAGCGCGCAAATGCTCGGCGTGGGCCATGGCCGCTGCGGTGTCGACCTCGCGCAGCAGCACGGCGAACTCATCGCCACCGATGCGTGCCAGCTCGGCGTGGCGGGGCAGGTGATGTTGCAGGTGCAGGGCCAACTGGCGCAGCAACTGATCGCCGGCCGAGTGACCGCAGAGGTCGTTGACCTGCTTGAACTGGTCCAGGTCGAGGTACAGCAAGTGGCTGTAGCGGCGGCGTTCGGGGTGGCTCAGCGACTCTTGCAGCAGGCGCTCCAGCTCGCGGCGGTTGAGCAGGCCGGTGAGCGAGTCGTGGCTGGCCAGAGTTTGCAGGTGCTCCTGGTGGGCATGTCGTTCGCTGATGTCGACGGCGATGGCCTCGATGCTGTCCTGATCGGGCAGCAGGTACAGCGACAGGTACACCCAAAGGGCGTTGCCGCGGTGGTCGCGAACCTGGCACTCGCCGCAGACCGTCGGCTGGCTGTCGCTAAGCTGCAGCAACAGGTGATTCCAGTCGGCGGCCTTGAGCAGGCTCTGGATCGGCAGGCCGACCAGGCTGACTTGCTCAGTAGTGCGGCCGAGCAGGCGGATAAAGCTTGGGTTGGCCTCACGGATGTTGCCGTCGCGGGAGCAGCGCACGATCCCTTCGGCGGCATTGTTGAACAGTGCCTGGTAGCGCTGCAGGTTGCCGATGGCCTGTTGCTGGCTGCCAAGCAGATCGCGGCGCACCTGCTCCAGCTGCAGGGCGCTGAGAATGCCGAACATAAAGAAGCTAAAGGCCGGCAGGTAGATGCTCAGCTCATTCAGCGCCGTCAGGTTTGGCAGCACCCCCATGCGGCTCAAGGGCAGGATGATCATCAGCACAAACACCGCCGACCAGAGCAGCAGCAATGGCTTGGCAAAGGGCCGTCGACGCTTGACCCCGTACAGGGTAATGCTCAGTTGAAACAGGCCGTTGAGCAGGAACAGCAGGTTGATCAGCTGTTGCTGGCGATAGTCGTTGATCCCCAGTATCGCCGGCGCCGCGCACAGGCCAATGACGATAAACAGGGCGTTGCGCAGGGCCAGCAGCACCGGCTCGCGCAAGGCCAGTAGGGCGCAGATAAACAGCGTACTGAAGATCAGCGTGGCCGCCCCCGCCAGGTTCAGGGCCATGCTTGGCAGCGCCGGGTGCTGCGCCGCCAGCAGGCTGACGGGGCCCATCATGGCGCTGTAATAGAGCGTCGCGCTGAGCAGCGTGGCGCAGTAGTAGCCCAACTGGCGGCTACGCAGGGCGCTGAACTTGGCCAGATGAAACAGCGTCAGGATCAGCAGGGCGCCGCAAATCAGGCCGCTTTTCAGCCAACCACGCATCAGCAGTTGCTTGCTGCCGGCGCTGGCAACCAGGGCCAGCGGTAGGTTCAGCGCGCTGCTGCTATTGACGCGCAGAAGCACGTCGAAGCGCCCGTCAGGCAGCGTCGGTAGGGCCAGGATAAAGTTTGGATACGGCTCGCTGCGGGCGCTGAAGGGCAGCAGATCGCCAGCCTGGGTGACCGCCAGCGGCGCGCTCGATGAGCTGGCATCTGTGCGGCTGACCCAGAGCTGCAGGTGATCGACAAAGGGATTGTCGATCAGCAGTGACAGCGCCGTAGCGCTCGGGTTCTCGACGCTAAAGGCCAGCCACCAGACACTGCCGGAGTATCCCAGGCGCGGATCGCCTTGCAGGCGTAGGCCGGCGCCGCTGCGTAGCTGGGCCATGGCCTGGGCCGCATCCAGGCGGGCGCCGGGGTCTTCGAGTAATTGGCTGTGGGGCACCGCGAGCGGCTGCAGGCCAGGGTTTGCCGGCACCTTCAGGCTGGGCAGCGCGTCGGCGCGCGCGGCTGAGCACAGCAGCAGAGTGCCCAGCAGAAGGCCGCGCAGGAGACGCAAGGGCACAGACATGAATCAAACCTCGGAGCGAAAAATAACGGCGCCGGAGCTTCTTGCCGAGCTTTGCCAGGGCGTTGGGGCGCTTGCTGATTTTAGCCCAGTGAGGATTTATTGCTTGTGCATTACATTCCACGGCCGCTCTGGCGAGGGTCGCGGCAGGCCTTTTGCGCTACCCTTGGCGTGCCTTGCCGTGCTTGCGCCTGACGGATCAGCGCGCTGGCGCGGCGCACCTAATGGGCAATCTGTTCAGCGCAGCACGTAACTGCGATCGGGCCTCGAGTGTCGCGCCGGCCGAGTCCCTGTTTGTGCCTGTGGCCACTGCCAAGAGGTTTGTCGATGCGTTCCGCTTATCTGCGTCACCCCCAGGCGTGCCTGTTGCACGGGCTTGGCCTGGTCATCCTGATGGTGGTTTATCAACAGGGGCAGATGCCGTTGTCGCTGAGTATTCCGGCGTATCTGCTGTTGGCCCTGTGGCCCTGGTTCGGGCCCTGGCAGCGTCCGGTAGACCAGGCGCCGGTGGTGGATGAGCGCGCGCTCGTGCTGGACGGGTTGCGCCAGACGCTGGCCGAGGAGGCCGCCGCACAGGCTGCGAGCGCTGCCCAGCATGGGGTTGCCGTGACGCAACTGAGCGAGCAGCTACAGGTGCGCCTGGCGCCGCTGGCGCAACTGTGCCGGGATGCCGAGGCGCTGTGCGGCGCTGCGTTGAACCATGCCCAGGCGCCCGAGCAGAGCCTGAGCCTGGCCAATGCCGTGGGCGAACAGAGCGCCCAGGGGCAGGCTGGCTTGCAGCAGGCCCTGGAGCTCTTGCAGCAGTTACAGGCCGGCGCCGAGGCCGGCCGCGTGCAGATGGCCGGCCTGGGCGACAGTGCCGAGCAGATCGCCAAGGTCACCCAGGTGATTCAATCGATCGCCAGCCAAACCAACTTGCTGGCGCTGAATGCGGCGATCGAGGCGGCGCGGGCCGGTGATGACGGGCGTGGTTTTGCCGTGGTCGCCGACGAGGTGCGCAACCTGGCCAAGCGCACCGCCAGTGCGACCGAGGAAGTCAGCCAGATCGTCAGCGAGATTCGCCAGCGCAGCCAGGCCGTCGGGGTGGCCGGCGAGGGGCAACGTCTGGCCCAGGCCCAGGTGGCCGAGCAGCTTGGCCAGAGCAGCCAGCACCTGACCGGGATTCGCCAACTGGCCGCCGCCCTGACCGCACACCTGGCGCAGCTGGATGCCGACAGCCGGGCGCAACAACAGCCTTTTGCCTGTTTGCTGAGCGATCTGAAGCAGTTGCACGCCGCCCTGCAGGACGATGCGGCCGGTGCGCAGCAACTGCGTCTGGCCGCCGAGCAATGGCTGGCACAAAGCGCCAGCTATCGCGCGCAACTGCAGATAAACGAGGCGCGCTGACAGGGGCGTGCCGCGACAGATGCCGGGCGGGGCAATCAGCCGAATCCGGCGCTTGTGTACAGCGGTGTGGCGATCGGCGCCGATCAGCGGGCATCAAGCGGATTATCTGCGGCCATCTGTAGATAAACATGGCCCGCGCTCAAGACTTTTCGGCCCCGCTCGGGGATAATCAGTGAACACTTGTTCTGTTTGCTCTGTGTTCCTACCAAGAGGCGATTTATCCATGTGGTACAACGGTTTGCTCGACCTTTCGGCGTGGCAATTGCTGGTCGTGACCTTGCTGATCACCCATGTGACCATCGTCAGCGTCACGGTCTATCTGCATCGCTATTCGGCGCACCGCGCGCTGGAGCTGCACCCGGCGCTCAAACACTTCTTCCGTTTCTGGCTGTGGTTGACCACGGCGCAGAACACCCGCGAGTGGACGGCCATCCACCGCAAACACCACGCCAAATGCGAAACCGTGGATGACCCCCACAGCCCGGTGATCAAGGGCCTGCGCACCGTGCTGTTGACCGGTGCCGAGCTGTACCGCGCCGAGGCCGAGAACCCGGAAACCCTGCGTATTTACGGCAAGAATTGCCCGGAAGACTGGCTCGAACGTAACCTCTATTCGCGCTTCCCGGTCGGCGGCATCGCCATCATGGCGGTCATCGACCTGGCCCTGTTCGGCGTGCTCGGCATGACCGTCTGGGCCGTGCAGATGCTGTGGATTCCGGTGTGGGCGGCGGGCGTGGTCAATGGCCTGGGCCATGCCATCGGCTACCGCAACTTCGAGTGCCGCGACGCGGCGACCAACCTGTCGCCGTGGGGCATCATCATCGGCGGTGAAGAGCTGCACAACAATCACCACACCTACCCGAACTCGGCCAAGCTGTCGGTCAAACCGTGGGAGTTCGACATGGGTTGGGCCTGGATTCAACTGTTCAGCTTCTGCGGGCTGGCCAAGGTGCAGCGCGTGGCGCCCATCGCTCACCGCGTTGCCGGCAAGGGCAATCTGGACATGGACACCGCCATGGCCATCCTCAACAACCGCTTCCAGATCATGGCTCAGTACCGCACGTTGGTGATCGCGCCGCTGGTCAAGCAGGAACTGGGCAAGGCCGACGCCTCGGTGCGCCAGCACTTTCGCCGGGCCAAGGCCCTGCTGTCGCGCGAGACCAGCCTGCTCGACGCAAGCCACCAGGCGCGCATCCAGCGTCTGCTGGAAGAGAGCCAAGCGCTCAAGGTGATCTACGAAAAGCGCATCGCCCTGCAGCAGATCTGGGTCAAGACCAGCAGCAACGGCCACGAGATGCTCGACGCCATCAAACAGTGGGTCAACGATGCTGAGGCCAGTGGCATCCAGTCGCTGCGCGAGTTTGCTGAACAGCTCAAGACCTACTCGCTGCGCCCAGCCAACGCCTGATCGGCCTGGCTGACTAAAACCCGCCGGTGTTCGCACCGGCGGGTTTTTTGTTGGCGATGTATC
>DAITLT010000110.1:0-9528 GCA_036835505.1 Pseudomonas sp. | reverse complement strand
TCAGCGCGCTGCGGAAGGTGAACTCATCGACAAACGACACCATCGAGTAGGAACCGTTCGCCTGCGGCGTCGCCTGGTTTACCAGACGGCGGACGCTACCACCGCGATAACGGGTGATCTGGTTCCAGATCGCCTCGACACCGTTCTGCGGAATCGGGAACGGGTAAGCCAGGCTGAAGTTCTCCAGCCCGTTGCCGTTCTGAATCAGCTTGGCATTGGTCGCATTGGCCTTGGCCGCCGCAGCAACGGCGGCCGGCACGGTGGCCGTACGATGGGTTGGGAACACTGGGATTTTGTAGCTGCTTGGATAACGCTTGAACATCGCCAACTGGCCAGGGGTCAGCTTGTCTTTGTACTGATCGACGTTCTGCGCGGTGATGGTGAACAGCGCGGTTTCGCTGGCAAACGGGTCGGCCAGGAAGCCCTTGGCATCCACGGCAGCGGCATTCTGCGGCAGGCCGCCAGTCCACTCAGGGATCGAGCCATCGGCATTGCCAGCTTTCTCGGCGCCCAACGGAGTCAGGGTGGTGCCCAGCTTGGCGGCTTGATCAGCAGAAACAGCGGCCATCACACTGGTGGCCAGCAGGGACAAGGCCAGTACACCTGTCTGCAGCAAGTTCTTGGTTGTAATCATCGTCATATATTCCTTCAAAATTCCTGTCCGCTTAGAAGTTCACGCCAACGCTGAGCGCAAGGAAGTCGCGGTCGATCGAAGTGTTGTAGTCACCGCCAAAGAAGTCGGTGTAAGCCAGGCTAGCGGTATAGGTATTCTGGTACTCGGCATCCAGACCAACGCTGATTGCCTTGGCATCTTCAGTAAACAAACCATTGGCACCGTAACCATCGACGTCATGGGACCAGGCTACGTTCGGCTTAAGGTTGACCCCGGCAAATACGTCTGGGTATTCCCAGATAGCACGAGCACGGTAGCCCCAGGAGGTAGCGGTTGCGAAGCCGTCGTCTTCACAGTATTTCTTTTGATTTTCTCCAGCACCGTTCAATGCGTAGCAGGTGTTGCCACCCAAAGCTGCCGTTGGGGCCAAAGGACCAGGGCCATAAATTGGGTCACGACCGTAACGAACCTCATCAGTGCTTTCCAGCGCACCAATATGACTTACACCAACTTCACCCACCAAAGTCAAACGAGACGCACCCATTACCTGATCGAAGAAATGAGTAAAAGTGGTTTGAAACTGAGTAATCTCTTTACGGTTATAACCGTGCAAATCAGCACCTTTCTGACCACTCAGCAATGACGCGTTAGCATAAGCGCCACCTAGAAGCTTCACCCCACTATAAAGAACGTCAGTGGTGTTAAGTTGCACTGGAGCGTTGGGCCGGTAACTAAGCTCGCCAGACCAAGCTGTGCCGGTTGGCAACGTAGTCGAGAAACTCAAACCATAAAGCTGAATATCTTCTGGATATTCCATGAAATATTCTGAATTCCCTGCTACCGCCAGCGGCCGAAGCCCTGCCGGATTGTTTGCTCCTAGGGCAGGAATATTTGGAAGGCCTGCGATTACAGCATTGTATTTAGCCTCAGAAATCCCAGTTGCGCTAAAAATTGGAGCGCGACTGTGATAATTCATAAAATATGCGCCAAACTCTGTATCCAGCGGTTCGGCAAAATAACGAAGGGCCGCGCCCCATTGACCATCATCTCTCGCATCACGGTCGGCGCCACGAGGAACCAAAACCCCCTCTTCGTCAACATCAACACCGAAGTTGCCCAAAGCAGCCAAAGCCCCGGCACTCAGAGCAGAGCGCTGACGTAACACCCGAAGATTATTATTACATCCGTCCGCTGCAATATCTGGCTGAGCAAAGAAAGTTCCGCAGTTATCTACAACTGTTTGATCCCACTCCAACTGATAGAACGCTTCAGCAGAGAGGTTTTCGGTCAAGCTCTGCTGCACAAAAAACATATTAACCGGAATCAAACCTTCTTTTACTTCAGCACCTGGACGACGGAATGCCGATACGTCAACTGGGTTAACCGCATTGACGCCGTTCTGAATAAAGGTGCTCTCGCCCCAACTAACAACCTGCTTACCCAAACGCACCGAACCGGGTTGCTCGGCAATATCGTAGTTATGGTAAACAAACGCATCAAGGATCTGCGCGCCGGAAGATTGTGCACCTTCCTTGCGATTATGGTCATCGATATCCTTGAACAGACGGCTTTCGTCCTTCAGTTCGAAGTCATACCAGTATTTGCCACGCACAAACATACCTGAATCGCCATACTTCAATTCAAGATCGTGAATACCCTTGAAGATCTTCGAGAAAGTTTCACCCTTCTTGAAGTTCATATGTGCATCGTCGGAAGTTTGTGACAGACCATCGCCACCGTTGTTCTTGCCAATCAAATCTGGATCAGCGCCACGCATCGACCAGCTCGCGCCCACCGACAGCGAGGAGTCGACTTGACCTTCGATTTCGCCAATATTGAAGTTAACCGCATAGGCCGGAGCGGCAATTGCGGAAGCCAGGCTGACAGCCAGTGGCAGCTTTGCCAGACGCCAGAAGGTTCTTGTTGTTGTCATCGACTCTACTCCATGTGTTTTTTGTTATGGATGCTGCCGACTATAGCCAGCAGTCGGTATTGCTTGATCCCTCGAAAGGGTGATTTGCGCCCTGCAAACACTCTGGCCCGCAGGTTTCGCCAAGGCAGTCACAACGCCGATCCCGCACGCGGCAACTGCACAACAGCAATTTACAAGCCAAACGCTTGTTTGACCGACCGGTCACGCCAATAAAGGGCAACGACCGCGACTTAGAGGGTTGACAGAAAGGTGCTGCCAGACGCCTGCCACTGGGCTATATCCAGGCGGATACGTTTCTTATCCAGCTTGCCGACGCTGGTCTTGGGAATATCGGTAACAAGGGCGATCTGCGTGGGAATCGCCCACTTGTTGATATGCCCTTGCTCAACGAAAGGCTTGAGATGTTCCTTCAAGCCACGCGCATCCAGCTCGGCGCCTTCGCGCAAAACCAGCAAGGCGAACGGCCGCTCACCCCATTGCGGATCAGCAACACCGACCACCGCCACCTCGCGAACCGCCGGCTGGCGACTGATCAGGTCTTCCAGCTCCAGTGAGGAAATCCACTCGCCGCCGGTCTTGATCACATCCTTGATGCGGTCGCGAATATCGATAAAGCCCATGCCGTCCAGGGTCGCCACGTCGCCGGTGTGCAGCCAGCCGTGCTCCCAGAGTTCTTCGCCCTTTTGCGGTTCGCGGAAATAGCCCTGGCTCAGCCACGGCGCGCGCAATACCAACTCGCCCTGGGTCTCGCCATCGTGGGGCAGGAAGCGCCCGTCAGCGGCCATGATCGCCGTCTCGACCATCGGCACCGGCACACCGGCCTTGATCCGGTAGGTGGTGCGCTCATCTTCGCTACCGGCCAGCAACTCTTCGTTGATATGGGCACAGGAGATCAGCGGGCAGGTTTCCGACATGCCGTAGGCCGCCGTCAGTTGAATACCGCGCGCCTTGGAGGCCTCGTACAGCGAGCGATTCAAGGCGCTGCCGCCGATGATCAGCTTCCAGCCGGCAAAATCGACGCCGGCTGCGCCCTTGGCGTTGAGGATCATCTGCAAAATGGTCGGTACGCAGTGGGAGAAGGTCACCTTCTCGCGCCGCCACAGCTCAACCAGCAACTCTGGGTCGTAGCGTCCCGGATAGACTTGCTTGACCCCAAGCAGGGTCGCCACATACGGCAGGCCCCAGGCATGCACATGGAACATCGGGGTAATCGGCATATACACATCATCGGTGCCCATCAGGCGAATGCTGTCGAGGCTGCCCACGGTCGCTGCGGCGGCCAGGGTGTGCAGCACCAGTTGCCGATGGGTGAAGTACACGCCCTTGGGGTTGCCCGTGGTGCCGGTGGTATAGAAGGTGGTGGCCACCGAGTTTTCATCAAAGTCGGCAAAGGCATAACGGCTGCTGGCAGCGGCCAGCAGGCTTTCATACTCACCGACCAAGCCCGGCAGATCGGCAGCCTTATCTGCGCTATCGCTCAGCAACAGGGTCTTCTCAACCGTGGTCAATTGGCTGGCGATGCTGTTGTAGAGCGGCACAAACTCACTGTTAACCAGCACAAATTTGTCGTCGGCGTGATTCATGGTGTAGAGAATCTGCTCGGCCGACAGGCGAATGTTGATGGTGTGCAGCACCGCACCCAGCATCGGGATGGCGAACATGCACTCCAGATAGCGATGGCTGTCCCAATCCATCACCGCAACCGTATCACCGGCACGCACGCCGGCCTCGGTCAGGACATTGGCCAGGCGCGCCACGCGCTCGTTGAAGGTGGCATAGCTGTAGCGCAACTGGTCGCGATAGACGATCTCGCGAGTGCGCTCATAGCGACTGCCGGAGAGCAACAGGCTCTTGATCAGCAAGGGATACTGGTAGGCATTGGGCGCCGAGGGGATGATTCGGGTCTGCAACATGGAAGCACCTGCACGCATTGTTTTTATGAATGGCTGGCAGTCTAGAACGGGGCCCGGCGAGACAAATCAGCCAAAAGAATGATTTGCCGGTGACTCTTCAGCCACTTCCAGTCAGGCGATAGAATGAAACCCCTTGGCCGGTCGCGGCCGATCATCCTCAGAGGTAGTTTGTGATGTCCGATATCGTCATCGTCAGCGGCGCCCGCACCCCCATGGGCGGCTTCCAGGGCAGCCTGTCCAGCGTTCCGGCCGTTGAACTGGGCGCCATCGCCATCCGCGAAGCGGTTGCCCGTGCCGGCATCCAGCCAGGCGATGTTGAAGAAGTGATCATGGGCTGCGTATTGCCCGCCGGCCTCAAACAAGGTCCCGCCCGCCAGGCAGCCCTGGGTGCCGGCTTGCCGAGCGCGGCCGGCTGCACCACGGTCAACAAACTCTGTGGCTCGGGGATGAAGGCCGTGATGCTGGCCCACGACGCCCTCAAGGCCGGCAGTAACCGCGTGATGGTCGCCGGCGGCATGGAAAGCATGTCCAACGCCCCGTACATCCTGGAAAAAGCCCGCACCGGCCTGCGTATGGGCCATGGCGAGATCAAGGACCACATGTTCCTCGATGGCCTGGAAGATGCCCGCAGCGGTCGGCTGATGGGCTCTTTTGCCCAGGAAACGGCCGACCAGTACGGCATCAGCCGTGAAGAAATGGACGCCTACGCCATCGAATCGCTCAAGCGCGCGCAAAACGCCATCAGCAGCAGCGTGCTGGCCAGCGAAATCGTCCCGGTCACCGTCAGCAGCCGCAAAGGCGAGGTACTGGTCAAGGACGACGAGCAGCCGCTGAACGCCAACCTGGAAAAAATCCCGACCTTGAAGCCGGCGTTTCGCAAAGACGGCACCATCACCGCCGCCAACGCCAGCTCGATTTCCGACGGCGCCAGCGCTCTGGTGCTGATGACCGCCGATGAAGCCGCCAAGCGTGGCCTCAAGCCATTGGCCAAGATCGTCGCCCACGCCACCCAGAGCCAGGACCCGAGCGAGTTCACCATCGCCCCGATCGGCGCCATGAGCACGCTGCTGAAAAAGGCTGGCTGGGACAAGAACGACGTGGACCTGTTCGAGATCAACGAAGCCTTCGCCATGGTGACCATGCTGGCAATGCGCGAGCACGGCCTGGATCACGCCAAGGTCAACGTCTACGGCGGCGCCTGCGCCCAGGGTCACCCGGTCGGCTCGACCGGCTCACGGATCATCGTCACCCTGATCAACGCCTTGCAGCGCACCGGCGGCAAGCGTGGCGTGGCCTCGCTGTGCATCGGCGGCGGCGAAGCCACCGCGGTGGCGATTGAGCTGATCTAAATCCCGTGCGCAATAAAAAGCCCCGACGGGTTCGGGGCTTTTTTATCAGCAGAAATCATCGACTACAGCACCTCAGGACTTCAGCCCCTGGGACAAACCGAACATCAGCAAGAGCAAATCCTGATCGGGACGCGCCTGTTCTTCGGCAGGGCGATTCGTCGGCAAGCGACAATACGCCTGACTACTCAAGCCACTGAGCACCGCAGGCGCCGGCTCACTCCAGGCGATTGCGGCAAATGTGCTAATGGCCAGCGCCCCGGCGAGGAAAAAACCTCGTGCGATTTCTAGCTTCATCATCTCAACCCCTTGAAAGCGCTGCCAAACGCTGCTTCATAACCATAGGTGAAAGCCTGCCACTGCGAATCGGACCACGACGAACGGCGTTTTAACTGCTGAATGTCATGTCGCGCCGCCTGGGCAACGGTCAGGCGCTGCCGGCTTTTCTCCAGATCAAGCAACGCAACCTCCACCGCCTCGCCCTGCACCCGCACAAAGATATGTTTCATGCGTAAACAACCATGCTGCCAGCGACCGCGATTGAAGCGCGCAATGCACGCGCCAAGCGCCTGCAAAATTCGCTGATGCAGCGGCTCGCCCCAGACCTGCTGATCACCCCGCGCGTAGCACTCTTCCAGGCTGCTAAAGCCCTCCAGCGCCTCGGTCACCAACAGGGCTTGCCATACCCCTGCGACCTTGCGGCAATCGGCATACAGCACCTTCGGCACCCTGACCTTAAGCGCAATGCAAGCCTGCAACACGTCACGTTCACGCATGGCCGTGGGATAGCCCAAGGGATGACGCAATGAATGGTAGGTGTGTGCCACCTGCTGCTTGCAATACAGCACAGCGCCACTGGCCGCCAGCACGCGCTTGACCCCGCTCTCGCCGCCGCGTCGAACATTCGGCGGCTCGACCCACTCCCCCGGCAACGCCAGCCACTGAGCAAAAGCATCCTGCGAATCAAGCGTGAGCAATGGATTGACATCGACCGGCATAGAATCGTTCCTGGCAACGGTTAATTTAGGGCGCTGGCCCGTTACGTGTTGCACGGCGCTTTTGTCGGGTGGGTTAGGCGCGAACCACGGCCTGCCAACAACGCAAAACCCGACTGCGCCGTAACCCACCATGGCGCTCGACCGGCAAGCCGCAGGGTGGGTTACGCGGCGCGGGGCTTGCGCGCTGATGCAAGCTACCAGCACTCGCGCCGCCAACCCACCCTACGAATGACCACGCCGCAGACATCGCCCGGCCACAGGCCTCAACAGATAACAGCTACAGCGCCTAATTTAGGCCGAGCATAACAACATCGGTGCCGCTCAAGGCTGGCACAGCAGCGGCCAGGGCAAGCCTCAAGCGTCAGCCGACGACGGCGCCAGAATCACTTGAAAGCGACAGCCGCAAGGCTCCATTGCCGTTAGTTCGACGCGCCAGCCCTGACTGGCACAGATCCGTCGCACCAATGACAGGCCCAGGCCCAGGCCGTCGCCGCGCTGTTCGCCGCCCCGCACAAAGGGCTGGAACATGGCCTCGCGCTCACTCTCGGGGATGCCCACCCCGGTGTCCTCAACGCTAAAGCCCTGATCATCGACCAGCAGAGTGATCTGCCCGCTGCTGGTGTAATGCCAGGCGTTGCGCAACAGATTGCCCAGCACCGTGCGCAAAAAAACCGCGTGATAACGCTGCTCGCCGACAACCGATTGCATATAAGTGAACTGCAGGCCCTTGCTCTCCACGGGCTGGCGCCACTGCCGGGCCAGCTCGTCGGCGATCACCGCCAGAGTGCTCTGCGCCGCCATGGCCGAGGCATCGCCCTGATCCCTGGCCAGCAGCAAGAAGGTCTGCACCAGCTCGCGCATTTCCTCGCTGGCACGGGCAACGCGCTGCACCTGAGCGCGGCCGCGCGCATCCAGCGACGGGTTTTCCTGAAGCAGCTCGCATGAACTGGCCAGCACCATCAAGGGCGTGCGCAACTCGTGGCTGACATCGCTGGTGAACAGCTGCTCACGCTTGAGGGCGTGGCGCAGCAGCCCCAGCGCGTCATCAAATGCCGCCGCCAGTTGGCCGACCTCGTCATGGGCATAGTCCGGCGCCAAGGCTGGGGCCAGCGCCAGCAACTGCTCGGGCTGGCGTACCTGGCGGGCCAGGCGCACCACCGGCTCGATCACCTTGCGCGCCAGCAGCCGTCCCAGCAGCAGGGCCAGGCCGAGGCTGACAATAAAGCCCACCAGCACCACCGAATAAAGCGCCTGCTCACGATCCTCGAAGTCGCTCTGATCCTGCAGCAACACATATTGGCGACCGTCAACCTCGCGCACGAACGCATGGTAGGCAGACTCGCCATGGAAGACTTCCTGAAAGCCCGGCTGCAAGCCCTGCAGATAGGCCGGCAAGGCAAAGCGTCCAGGGCCGCCGGAGAAATGAAACCACTGATCAGGCTGGGGTTTATGCCGCCAGTCATCCACGCTATCCATCAGCAGCAGACGATCCAGATCGCCGCGCAACACCCCGGAGAGCAGTCGCTGCTCCATGACATGCACGGCCTGCACGATGCCCAGGCCGAACGCGCCGCCCACCAGCAAGGTCATCAGCACAAAGGCGATGACAATCCGTTGCGACAGGCCCTGCTTAAACTCCATCGACAACCTCCGCCAGGCGATAGCCAACCCCATGCAGGGTCTGCAGCAATGGCCGCGGGAATGGCTTGTCGATCACCTGACGCAATTGATGAATATGGCTGCGCAAGCTGTCGCTGTCCGGGCAGTCGTCGCCCCAGAGCGCCTCCTCCAGGACTTCACGGCGCAACACGTGGGGGCTTTTCTGCATCAGCACGGCCAACAACTTCAGCCCCACCGGATTGAGTTTGAGCAAGCGCCCGGCCCGCGTGACCTCCAGGGTATCGAGGTCGTAGCTCAGGTCGGCCACCTGCAGACAACGCTTGCCGCCGCCTTGGGCGCGGCGCAGCACCGCCTCGATGCGTGCGGTCAATTCAGACAGGGCGAAGGGTTTGATCAGGTAGTCGTCGGCGCCAGCCTTGAAACCCTGCAGGCGATCATCCAACTGGTCGCGGGCGGTCAGCATGATCACCGGGGTTTCCCGCCTGGCGTCCTCGCGCAGGCGCCGGCACAGGCTGTAACCGTCCAGCCCTGGCAGCATCACATCCAGCACGATCAGGTCGTAATGGCCGCTCACGGCCAGGTTCAGGCCGGCCAAACCGTCCTGGGCGCAATCGACGCGGTAGCCTTTGAGCTCCAGGTAATCGGCCAGATTGGCCAGGATGTCGCGGTTATCTTCCACTAACAGAATGCGCATGGGTCCTCTCTTGGTCTTGCTATGTCACAACACAGCACGGGGTAAGGCCATGATGCCGCCTTTTGACCTGCGTCGACGAGCCCCTGGATGACACGCAAAAGAGAACGCCAAGCGCCAAGCCGGTCGCGCTTGGGCGCAACGCAGCATGCCTGGCGCCACCATAGCAGCATGCCTGGCGCCACCATAAAAGGCGATGTAGCCGTTATCTGTTGAGGCCTGTGGACCGGGCGATGTCTGGGGCGTGGTCATGCGCCGCGCAACACGTAACTGGGGCATAGCCATAAAAAAACCCGACACTAGGTCGGGTTTTTTTAGGTCAGTTGGCCTGGATGAATTACATCATGCCGCCCATGCCGCCCATACCACCCATGTCTGGCATACCGCCAGCGGCTGGTTTGTCTTCCACGATCT
>DAITLT010000109.1:0-9534 GCA_036835505.1 Pseudomonas sp. | reverse complement strand
CGTCGAAGGGTTCGTTCTCTTTAACTTTGACGGCTGGCATCCAGGGCTTACCTTCACAATGTACCGATGGTGAACGCACTCCTGGCAAATGGCACGGGAGAACGTCGGTTTTTAAGGGTTGCGGATGTTAACCCCTTGGCGCGAGGAATGCAAAGCCTCTGATCGAAAACCGCTGGTCGGTGCCGGGGGCGGGCATTATCATGCGCGCCTTCGATTTTGCCCACCCTTAAAGGCGCAAACCCATGCTAGTGCTGGGATTAGAGACTTCCTGCGACGAAACCGGCGTCGCCTTATACGACAGTGAGCGCGGTCTGCTGGCCGATGCGCTGTTCAGTCAGATTGATTTGCACCGTGCCTACGGCGGCGTAGTGCCGGAGTTGGCCTCGCGCGATCACGTCAAGCGCATGCTGCCGTTGATTCGCCAGGTGCTGGAGGAGGCCGGGCGTACGGCGCAGGACATTGACGCGATTGCCTATACCGCCGGCCCCGGCCTGGTCGGGGCCTTGCTGGTGGGCGCTTCGTGTGCCCAGGCGCTGGCCTTTGCCTGGGAGATTCCGGCGCTGGGCGTACACCACATGGAAGGTCATTTGCTGGCGCCAATGCTCGAGGAGCAGCCGCCGCAGTTTCCGTTCGTCGCTTTGTTGGTGTCGGGCGGCCATACCCAGTTGGTGCGGGTGGATGGCATCGGTCGTTACGCCCTGCTCGGCGAGTCGCTGGACGATGCGGCTGGCGAGGCCTTCGACAAGACCGCCAAGATGCTCGGGCTGGTCTATCCGGGTGGCCCGGAGATTGCGCGTCTGGCTGAACGTGGCGTGCCTGGACGGTTGGTCTTCCCGCGGCCGATGACCGATCGGCCGGGGCTGGACTTCAGCTTCAGCGGTTTGAAGACCTTTGCCCTCAACACCTGGCAGCAACAGCGCACGGGTGGCGAGGCTGACGAGCAGTTGCGTTGCGACATCGCCCTGGCGTTTCAGCAGGCGGTGGTGGAAACCCTGACCATCAAATGCAAGCGCGCGCTGAAACACACGCACTTGAAGAGCCTGGTGATCGCCGGCGGGGTGAGTGCCAATCAGGCCTTGCGCAGCAGCCTGGAGAAGATGCTCAAGGGCCTCGGCGGGCAGGTTTTCTACGCGCGGCCACGGTTTTGCACGGATAACGGCGCGATGATCGCCTACGCGGGCTGCCAGCGCCTGCTGGCCGGGCAGCAGGACGGCCCGGCGATTGCGGTGCAGGCGCGTTGGCCGATGGAGCAGTTGTTGCCGTTATGAGCGCGCTGCAGGTTGATCAGTCAAAAATGCCGTTCGCGCCCGGCGAACAGGTCGCGTAAATTGCCGCGGTGGCGCCAGACAATCAGCCCGCACAGCGCACTCATGGGCAGCAGGGCGCCAGGTTGTTGCCAGGCCAGTAGTGGCAGGGTCAGCGGTGTGGCGATCAGCGCCGCGAGGGAGCTGATGCGGGTCAGCTGAAAGCTCAGCAGCCAGGCGCTCACCGCCAGTAAGGCGGCCGGCGGATAGAGGCCCAGGAGCATGCCGGCGGCGGTGGCCACGCCCTTGCCGCCGCGGAAACGAAAATACACCGGGTAGAGGTGGCCAACCACGGCGGCCAGACCGATCCAGGCTTGTTGCTGGATGTTGAAGTGCCAGGCCGCCGCCACCAATACTGGCAGCAGGCCTTTGCTCACATCACCGAGCAGGGTGAGGATGGCCAGTTTTTTCCCCGCCAGGCGTAGCATGTTGCTGGCGCCGGGGTTGCCCGAGCCGCCGTCACGGGGGTCGGGGCCGCCCGCCAGGCGACTGAGCAGGATGGCAAACGACAAGGAGCCGAGCAGGTAGGCGAGGAGCGCCAAGAGCCAAAACATGGTTTCCATTCCGGGGCGGGTAAGCCCCGATTCTAACGGCGCATGGCGCCCTTGTCGTGCTGGAGCTGGGTACGTGGACAGAGTGTTTATCGAGGGGCTGGAGGTCGATACGGTGATTGGCGCCTACGACTGGGAGCGCGAGATTCGCCAGTGCCTGCGCCTGGACTTGAGCTTCGCCTGGGACAACCGCAAGCCGGCGGCCGACGATGATCTGAGCCTGGCGCTGGATTACGCCACGGTCTCGGCGCGCATCCAGGCCTTTGCCCAGGACGCGCAATTTATCCTGGTGGAAACCTTCGCCGAACGCCTGGCGGCGCTGTTGCTGGACGAATTTCAGATTCCCTGGCTGCGCCTCAAACTGACCAAGCCCGGCGCCGTGCCGGCCGCCAGTGGCGTGGGCGTGGAGATCGAGCGCGGATGCCTGTGACACGGATTTTTCTCGGCCTGGGTAGCAATATCGAGCGCGAGCGGCACCTGTGCGCCGGGCTCGATGCCTTGGCCGACTTTATCGACGCGCTGCAGTGCTCGCCGGTGTTCGAGAGTGCGCCGGTGGGTATCAACAGCGGCCCATTCTTCAATCTGGTGGTGTCCGGCGAGACCGATTTGCCCCTGGCCGAGCTGGATCAGCGGCTGAAGCTGATCGAGGCCGACAATGGCCGCTACGCCCCCGGCCGCAAGGGCCTGCCGCTGGATATCGATGTGTTGCTGTATGGCCAGCAAGTGGGCGATTTCGACGGCCTGATCCTGCCGCGAGCGGAAATCCTCAAAAATGCCTTTGTGCTTTGGCCGTTGGCGCTGCATGCGCCGCAGGTGCTGCACCCCGGCGTGCAGCGCAGCTTTGCCGACTTGTGGCAAACGGCGCAGATTGCGCAGCAGTTGCAACCGATCGCCTTCCAGTGGCGCGGCCACGAGCTGACCCCGGCGCAGCTGTTATTGGACTATCCGACACCCGTGTAGGTGCGAGCCTGTGACTCATATGGGCCGTGGAATGCCGTAGGCCGCCGCGAGTGGCTGCGGCCTTGCGCTGCTTTGCGGTTGTCTTGATCGCGAGCAAGCTCGCTCCTACAGTGCGTCGCTCGGACCTTGTTCGGCGCCGTTTATGCGGGTTGTGCGCGGGTCTTGTACGCCTTGAGTGCTTTCAGGCGTTCGCGCTTGAGTGCCTCGCCCAACTCCGCGCCCTGAATCCCTTGCTCTAGCAGCGGCTGCACGGCCACCTCGCGGGCGGCCTGCATGGCGCCTTGCAGGTAGGCGGCTTGCGGGTAGTCGCGCTGCTCGAAGCCGAGGCGGCCGCGGGCATCCATCTCGCAGGCGGCGACAAATTCGACGAAGCGCTGCGGGCGGCGATAGGCGTCGAAATTCTGCAATAACTCGAGCAGGGTCGAGGCTTTCAGCTCCAGGGCGCGATGGCCGTGGGTGTGGTACTCACACACCAACAGGGCCAGTTCCTGGCAGTCCTTGGGGGCCTTGTAGCGCGCATTGACCGCCCGCACCTGCTTCAGACCACGCATTTCGTGGGCGATATGCCGCGGCCATTCGGCTGGCGGCGTGCTGCCCTTGCCCAGGTCATGCAGCAGGCAGGCCCAGCGCACGGTCAGCGGTTGGGCGTGGGCGGCGCATTGCTGCAGAACCATCAGCACATGCACGCCGCTGTCGACCTCCGGGTGATGCAGGGCGGCTTGCGGCACGCCGAACAGCGCATCGACTTCCGGCAACAGTTCGGCCAGGGCGCCGCAGTCGCGCAGCACCTGGATAAACACATCGGGACGCGGTTCCATCAAGGCACGGGAGATTTCCTTCCAACTGCGTTCGGCGGTCAGCGCCTGCAATTCACCGGACTCGCTGAGTTGGCGCATCAACGCCAGGGTTTCCTCGGCCACCCGGAAACCGAGCGGTGCATAGCGGGCGGCAAAACGGGCGACGCGCAGCACCCGCAGCGGGTCTTCGGCGAAGGCCGGGGAGACATGGCGCAGCAGGCGCGCGTCGAGGTCGCGCTGGCCGCCGTAGGGGTCGTATAACTGGCCCTGGGCGTCTTCGGCCATGGCGTTGATGGTCAGATCGCGGCGAATCAGGTCGTCTTCGACGCTGACGTCCGGGCTGGCGAAGAAGGTGAAGCCGCCATAGCCCTGGCCGGATTTGCGCTCGGTGCGGGCGAGGGCGTATTCCTCGCCGGTGTGCGGGTGGAGAAACACCGGGAAGTCGTCACCGACCGGGCGAAAGCCCTGGGTCAGCATCTGTGCAACCGTGGCGCCAACCACCAGCCAGTCGATGTCGCTGACCGGTTGGCCGAGCAGGCGGTCGCGCACGGCGCCGCCGACTTTGTAAATCTGCATGGGAACTCCTTGATCAGGGCTGCAGCATAGCGCCTGGGGCGGGAGTTTTAACCTCTGCTCTGGTCGAGTTAAGGCGATTCGCAGCAGGCCTTGCCGGCATCGCTCAAATCGGCGGCATGCTCAGTTCCAGGCGTGGCTGCTCGCCGTCGTTCTTGGGCGGCACATGCAGGGTGCTGATCAGTTGTTCGCCCTGGCGGCTTTCCAGGTGAATATCGAAACCCCACAGGCGGTGCAGGTGCTTGAGCACCTCTTCGCTGGATTCGCCCAGGGGTTTGCGCTCGTGCTGCTGGTGGCGCAGGGTCAGGGAGCGGTCGCCGCGACGGTCGATGCTCCAGATCTGGATATTCGGTTCGCGGTTGCCCAGGTTGTATTGCGCGGCGAGTAGCTCGCGGATGCTGCGGTAGCCGTGTTCATCGTGGATGGCGGGCACCAGCAGGTCGTCGCGGCGGTCGTCGTCGAGGATGCTGAACAGCTTGAAGTCGCGGATCACCTTGGGCGACAGGTACTGCAGGATAAAACTCTCGTCCTTGAAGCTCTGCATGGCGAATTTCAGGGTGGCCAGCCAGTCGCTGCCGGCAATCTCGGGGAACCACAGGCGATCCTCTTCGGTGGGTTCTTCACAGATCCGGCGGATGTCGCGGTACATGGCAAAGCCCAGGGCGTAGGGGTTGATGCCGCTGTAGTAGGGGCTGTCGAAGCCCGGCTGGGCGATCACCCCGGTGTGGTACTGGAGGAATTCCAGCATAAAGCCGTCGGTGACCAGGCCTTCGTCATACAGGTCGTTCATCAGGGTGTAGTGCCAGAAGCAGGCCCAGCCCTCGTTCATCACCTGGGTCTGGCGTTGCGGGTAAAAATACTGCGAGATCTTGCGCACGATGCGCACCACTTCGCGCTGCCAGGGCTCCAGCAGCGGCGCGTGTTTTTCCAGAAAATAGAGGATGTTTTCCTGCGGTTCGGCGGGGAAGCGTGCGTTGTCCTTGTCGGCACCCTTGCTCGCGCCTTTCGGGATGGTGCGCCAGAGGTCGTTGATCTGCTTTTGCAGGTGCTCCTCGCGGTCCTGCTGGCGCTGGCGTTCTTCCTCGGCGGAGATCGGGTAGGGGCGCTTGTAGCGATCGACGCCGTAGTTCATCAGGGCGTGACAGGAATCCAGCAGTTCCTCGACGGCGTCGATGCCGTGGCGCTCCTCGCATTGGCCGATGTACTGCTTGGCGAACAGCAGGTAGTCGATGATCGAGCTGGCGTCGGTCCAGGTGCGGAACAGGTAGTTGCCCTTGAAGAAGCTGTTATGCCCGTAGCAGGCGTGGGCCACCACCAGGGCTTGCATGCAGATGGTGTTTTCTTCCATCAGGTAGGCGATGCACGGGTCGGAGTTGATCACGATTTCGTAGGCCAGGCCCATTTGCCCGCGGCTGTAGGACTTTTCCGTGCTGAGAAAATGCTTGCCGTAGGACCAGTGGTGATAGCCCAGCGGCATGCCGACGGAGGCGTAGGCGTCCATCATCTGCTCGGCGGTGATGACTTCGATCTGGTTTGGGTAGGTGTCCAGGGCATAGCGTTTGGCCAGGCGGGCGATCTCGCGGTCGTAGCTGCGAATCAGCTCGAAGGTCCATTCCGAGCCCGTGGACAGGGGCTGTGCGGCCCGTTCGCCGGGCGTTTTGCGCGGGTTCATGTCGCCAGCCTCCGTTGAAAGAGTTCGCGAAACACCGGGTAAATATCACCGGCATTGACCAGTTGCTGCTGGGCGAAGTTGTCGGGGAAGGCCTCGCCAACCTGTTCATATTCGAGCCACAGCGCCTGGTGTTCGCGCGGGGTGATCTCGACGTAGGTGAAATACTGCATAAACGGCATGATCTGCTTGAGCAGGATGTCGCGGCACACCGGGGAGTCGTCGTTCCAGTTGTCGCCGTCGGAGGCCTGGGCGGCGTAGAGGTTCCATTCGTTGAGCGCGTAGCGTTCGGCCATGATCTCCTGCATCAGTTTCAGGGCGCTGGAGACGATGGTGCCGCCGGTCTCGCGGGAATAGAAAAACTCCTCCTCGTCGACCTCCTTGGCGCTGGTGTGGTGGCGAATAAACACCACCTCGATCTTGTCGTAGCTGCGCTTGAGGAACAGGTAAAGGAGGATGAAAAAGCGCTTGGCAATGTCCTTGGTGGTTTGCGTCATGGAGCCGGACACGTCCATCAGGCAGAACATCACGGCCTTCGAGCTGGGGCTGGGCTGCTTGGCCAGCAGGTTGTACTTGAGGTCGAAGGTGTCGAGAAAGGGCACCCGCTTGATGCGCGCGCGTAACTGACTGATTTGCTCTTCTTGCAGGCGAATGTCGTCGAAATTGTCCGGTTCTTCGCGCAACAAGCGCTCCAGTTCGGCCATGCAGCTGCGCAGTTTGGCCCGGCTGCTGCCGGACAGGGCGATGCGCCGGGCGTGGGCCGAGCGCAAGGTGCGGACGATGTTGATCCGCGCGGGATTGCCGTCATTGCTGATGCCGGCGCGCACGGTCTTGAAGGTTTCGCTGCCGGTCAGATGGCGTTTGACCAGGTTGGGCAGCTCCAGGTCCTCGAACATAAAGTCGAGAAACTCCTCCTGGGTGATCTGGAACACGAACTCGTCGAGGCCCTCGCCGGAGTTGCTGGCCTTGCCGGCGCCCTTGCCGCTGCCTCCGCCGCTGGGGCGGGTGATGTGCTCGCCGCTGACGAACTCCTTGTTGCCGGGATGCACCACCGTCTGCTTACCGCCGCGACCGTGGTGCAGCACCGGCTCGTCGGTATCCCGGCCGGGAATGCTGATCTGCTCGCCGTGCTCCATGTCGGTGATCGAGCGGCGACTGACGGCCTCTTCGACGGCCTTTTTGATGTGCTCGCGGTAACGCCGCAGAAAGCGCTGGCGGTTCACCGTGCTCTTGTTCTTGCCGTTCAGGCGGCGGTCTATCACATAGCTCATGGCAACTCCTCTGAACCCGCGTGCCGGGCAGACGGATGCCCCAGGCGGCGCTCAGGCCACCTGGCGGCAACAACGACCGGTCGCTTACTGCGACTTGCGCACCCGCAGGTACCACTCGGAGAGCAGGCGCACCTGTTTCTCGGTGTAGCCACGCTCGACCATGCGGGTGATGAAGTCGTTGTGTTTTTGCTGGTCCTCCTTGCTGGCCTTGGCGTTGAAGCTGATCACGGGCAGCAGGTCTTCGGTGTTGGAGAACATCTTCTTCTCGATCACCACCCGCAGCTTCTCGTAGCTCAGCCAGGTTGGGTTCTTGCCATTGTTGTTGGCGCGGGCACGCAGGACGAAGTTGACGATTTCGTTGCGGAAATCCTTCGGATTGCTGATCCCGGCCGGCTTCTCTATTTTTTCAAGTTCCTCGTTGAGGGCCACGCGGTTGAGAATCTCGCCGGTTTCCGGGTCGCGGTATTCCTGATCCTGAATCCAGAAGTCGGCGTACAGCACATAGCGGTCGAAGATGTTTTGCCCGTATTCGCTGTAGGACTCCAGGTAGGCGGTCTGGATTTCCTTGCCGATAAACTCGATGTAGCGCGGTGCCAGGTATTCCTTCAGGTAGCGCAGGTAGCGTTCGCGCACCTCGGCGGGGAATTGCTCCTGCTCGATCTGCTGCTCCAGCACATACAGCAGATGCACCGGGTTGGCGGCGATCTCGTGGGGGTCGAAGTTGAACACCTTGGACAGGATCTTGAAGGCGAAGCGGGTCGACAGGCCGTTCATGCCCTCGTCGACGCCGGCGCTGTCGCGGTACTCCTGCAGCGATTTGGCCTTGGGGTCGGTGTCCTTGAGGTTTTCCCCGTCATACACGCGCATCTTCGAGTAGACGTTGGAGTTCTCCGGCTCCTTGAGGCGACTCAGCACCGAGAACTGGGCGAGCATCTTCAGGGTGTCGGGGGCGCAATGGGCATTGGCCAGGGAGCTGTTAAACAGCAGCTTCTCGTAGATCTTGATCTCGTCGCTGACGCGCAGGCAGTAGGGCACCTTGACGATGTAGATGCGGTCGATAAAGGCCTCGTTGTTCTTGTTATTGCGGAAGCTGTGCCACTCGGACTCGTTGGAGTGGGCCAGCAGGATGCCCATAAAGGGAATCGCGCCCAGGCCCTCGGTGCTGTTGTAGTTGCCTTCCTGGGTGGCCGTCAGCAACGGATGCAGCACCTTGATCGGCGCCTTGAACATCTCGACGAACTCCATCAGGCCCTGGTTGGAGCGGCACAGGGCGCCGGAATAGCTGTAGGCGTCGGCATCGTTCTGCGGGAATTCCTCCAGCTTGCGGATATCGACCTTGCCGACCAGGGCGGAGATGTCCTGGTTGTTTTCATCGCCCGGTTCGGTCTTGGCCACGGCGATCTGGTTGAGGATCGATGGGTAGAGTTTGACCACGCGGAACTGGCTGATGTCGCCGCCGTACTCGGCCAGGCGCTTGGCCGCCCAGGGCGACATGATGGTGGACAGGTAGCGCGGCGCAATGCCGAAGTCCTCTTCGAGGATGGCGCCGTCTTCGGCGGCATTGAACAGGCCCAGGGGCGACTCGAACACCGGCGAGCCCTTGATCGCATAGAAGGGCACTTTCTCCATCAGGTGCTTGAGTTTCTCCGCCAGCGAGGATTTGCCGCCACCCACCGGGCCGAGCAGGTAGAGGATCTGCTTCTTCTCTTCCAGGCCTTGGGCGGCGTGGCGGAAGTAGGCGACGATCTGGTCGATGCACTCTTCCATGCCATGGAAATCGGCGAAGGCCGGGTAGCGGCGGATCACCTTGTTGGAGAAGATCCGCGACAGTCGCGAGTTGCTGGTGGTGTCCACCAGTTGCGGCTCGCCAATGGCCAGCAGCAGGCGTTCGGCGGCGGTGGCGTAGGCGCTGCGATCCTGTTTGCACAGGTCGAGGTACTCCTGCAGGGAGTATTCCTCCTGGCGGGTGGCCTCGAAGCGGTTCTGGAAGTGGCTGAAAATAGTCATGACGTCACCTCGCGTCGGAGTCGCCATGGGGTCAGTCGTGCAGTGCTTGCCACGCCGCTGACGTGAATCCCCCTGGGACAGCAAAAGAACTCAGCAATGGCCATGGGTTGCGGGCAGTTCGTTCTGCTCCGGCAGGCCTATGCCAAAGGATAGTTCGGAATCGGCGAGGTCAAGGGTTGGCGCGCCGCCGGCCTGCCGATTTGACGCTGCAGGGCACGGCGGCGGCGGGTTGGGCGGGGAAATATTTTATTCGCTGCAACTGATGTCGGCGGGGTAGCTGCTGCGCCATAGCTCGATGCCGCCGTCCAGGCTGTAGACCTCGGCAAAGCCCTGGCCGACCAGGTAGGCGGCGGCGCTTTGGCTGGAGTTGCCGTGGTAGCAGACCACCAGCAGCGGCTGGTC
>DAITLT010000108.1:0-9553 GCA_036835505.1 Pseudomonas sp. | reverse complement strand
GTGGCCATGGCCGACTGGCGCGAGCAGGTGCTGCGCTGCGCCAGCAAACTCGGCCGCCCGGTGCGCGATTGCCAGGTGCTGGCGCCGGCCGCCGACTTTCCTTCGCTGGACGGCCAGCCGCCGCTGAAAACCCTGATTCTGCAGCTCTAAAATCCGCTGCGTGCGTGCCATACTCAGGCCATCTACAGCCGACATAGATGCGCCTGCCATGCACAAAGGATTGAAACGCGCCCTGGGCGCCATGCTGATCGCGGTAACCCTGTACAGCCTGCTGGGTTTTTTGATCCTCCCCGGCATCGCCCTGCGCGTCATCAACCAGCAACTGGGCCAGCTCAGCAGCGTGCCGGCACGCCTGGAGCGCCTGCAACTCAACCCGTTCAGCCTGGAGCTGAGCCTGTGGGGCCTGCACCTGGGCGAGGCCGACAAGGCGCAGTTGGGCTTTGCTCGGCTGTATGCCGACCTGCAACTGGACAGCCTGTGGAGCGGCGCCCTGCACCTGGCCAGGGTCGAACTCGACGGCGCCAAGGTCGAACTGTTGTTCAGCAAAGACGGCCAGCTCAACCTGACGCAACTGCTCAAGTTGCCCGAGCGCCCTGCTACGCCTGAACCGACAGAGCCCAGCGAACCTTTTCCGCTGCGCATCGAGCGCATCGTCCTGGCTGGCGGCGCCTTGCACTTCGAAGACCTGCGCCCCAGCGAGCCGATCGAATTCGTCTACGACAGCCTCGACCTCAGCCTCAGCAACCTCAGCACCCTGCCCGACGACAATGCCGAACTGAGCCTGCAGGCCACCGGCCCCAATGGCGGCAAGCTCGAATGGCAAGGCAGCCTGAGCCTCAGCCCGCTCAGCTCCAGCGGCCATCTGCAACTGAGCGATGGCCAGCTCAAAGGCATCTGGCCCTACGTGCGCGACGCCCTGCCCCTGGACTTGCAGGAAGGCATCCTCAACCTGGCCACCGACTACCAACTGAGCCTGGCCGATGGCACCCAGTTGCAATTGAGTAACCTCAGCCTTGCCCTCGCGCCCTTTGCCATCAAGGCGCCCGACGGCCGCCCGCTGGTCAAACTGGCCGAGCTGAACGTCAGCGACACCAGCCTCGACCTGCTCAAGCAACAGGTGGTGGTCGGCAAGATCCGTAGCCAAGGCCTGGAAACCTGGGCCGCCCGCGAGGCCGACGGCCAACTCGACTGGCAAACCCTATTCGCCAAGCCAGAAGCGCCCGCACCGGCCGCCAGCCAGACGGCGGACGCCAGCGCGAACAACGCCAGCAGCGAGCCCGCCAAACCCTGGCAAGTGCTGCTCAAGGATGTGCAACTGCGCGGTTATCAACTGCACCTGGCCGACCGCGGCGTCAGCCCGCCAGTAAAGCTTGAGGTCGGCCCGCTGAACCTTGACCTGCAAAATTTCGACAGCCTCAACCAGACGCCCTTCGACCTCAAGCTCGATACCGGCGTCGGCAAGCTGGGCAAGCTGGCCCTCAGCGGCCAGGTCAACCTCAACCCGGTTAGCGCCAAGTTGCAGGCCAGCACCCAGAACCTCGACCTGCGCCTGGCCCAGGCCTATATCAACCCGTTTATCCGCCTGGAGCTGCGCAGCGGCCTGCTCAGCAGCGAGCTGGCCATCGACCTGCAAAGCACTGCACCGCTGGCGTTCAACATCAGCGGCGACACGCGGATCAACCAGTTGCATACCCTCGACACCCTCAAGTCGCGGGATTTCCTCAAGTGGCGCCAACTGCATGTGCAGGGCCTCGACTACCGCCACGGTGACAGCCTGGCGATCAAGGCGATCACCTTCGAACAGCCCTATGCGCGCTTTATCATCAACGAAGACCGCAGCACCAACGTCAGCGACCTGGTGATCCCGCAACCCGCCGCACCGACCTCGCCGGCGACCGCCAAGCGCACAGCGAGCAAGCCCCTGGGCATCGCCATTGGCGGCATCAGCCTGAAAGACGGCTCGGCCAACTTTGCCGACCTCAGCCTGCGCCCGGACTTCGCCACCGCCATCCAGCAACTCAATGGCCAGATCGGCCGCATCGACAGTCGCCAACCGAAACCGGCCAAGGTCGCGATCCAGGGCAAGGTCGATCGCTACGCACCGGCCACCATCAATGGCAGCCTCAACCCCTTCGACCCGCTGGCCAGCCTGGACATGGCGGTGAGCTTCAAACAGGTCGAGCTGACCACCCTGACGCCCTACTCGGGCAAGTTCGCCGGTTATCGCATCCGCAAGGGCCGCCTGAATATCGACCTGCATTACCAGATCAAACAAGGCCAGCTGACCGCCGAGAACAAGGTGCTGCTGGAACAGCTTGAGCTGGGCGAACAGGTCGACAGCCCGGACGCCGTCGACCTACCGATCCGCCTGGCGATTGCCCTGCTCAAGGACACCGAGGGCAAGATCGATATCCAGTTGCCGATCTCCGGCGACCTCAACAACCCGCAGTTCAGCGTCATGCCGATTGTCTGGCAAACCCTGCGCAACCTGGTGCTGCGTGCGGCCCAGGCGCCGTTCAAGTTTATCGGCGGCCTGGTCAGCGGCGGCGACGAGGTGAACATGGACCGGGTGCCGTTCAGCGCCGGCAGCAGCGAACTGGACCCACAGGCACGCGGCAGCCTCGACACCCTGGCCGCGGCCCTCAAGGAGCGCCCGGTGCTGCGCCTGGAAGTTCAGGGCGTCAGCGCCCAGGCCAGCGACGGCCCGCTGCTGGCCGAACAACGCCTGCAGCGCGAATACCAGAGCACCTACTACAAGATCCTGCAGCGCCGCGGCGATCAGGTACCGGCCGATGCCAGCAGCCTCGACGTGCCTGAAGACGAGAAAATGGTCATGCTCGAAGGCATCTACCGGGCGCGCCTCAAGCAGCAACCGCCGGCCGACTGGCGCGAACTGGACGACGAGCTGCGCGCGGACAAACTGCGCGCCGGAGTGCTGGACTCCTGGGCTCGCAGCGACCTGCTGTTGCGCCAGCTGAGCCAGGCCCGCGCCGCCAGCATCAAGCAATACCTGGTCGACAACGGCGGTCTGGCGGACCAACGCGTCTACCTGCTGGATGTCGCCATTGGCCAGAGCGACGCCGACGGGCGGATTGCCAGCGCCCTGCAACTGGGCGCCGAGTAAAGCACGCGCCCGCCGCTGTAGGCTGACGGCCCCACGCAACAACCTGGATAAGCCGTGAAAATCCTCCTTGTGGCGCTCGCCCTGTTGTTCAGCCCGCTCAGCCAGGCCGCCACCCTGCGCTGTGGCAGCAGCCTGATCAGCAGCGACGACCACCTCAGTGAAGTACACAGCAAATGCGGCGAGCCGGTCACCCGCCAGTTCCTGGGTTATCGCGAAGTCATCGACTACTACGGAGGCACCACCCAGGTGCCCATCGAGGAATGGAGCTACGGCCCGCGCAACGGCATGTATTACTACCTGCGCTTCGAAGCCAACCGCCTGATCACGATTGAAAGCAAACGCGGCCAATAAACGCCGCCCCGACACGGACGTCCCCGATGCTGATTCTACCCGCCGAACACCCCCTGGACTGGAAACGTCCGCCGCTTATCACCCTGCTGCTGATCGTGCTCAACACCCTGATCTACTTCGCCTATCAGGGCAACGACCCGGCACGGGAAGAGCAGGCCGTGCGCACCTACCTCGATGCCGGTCTGCTGAGCCGTGAAAAAACCGCCTTTATCCAATCCTTTAGCGCCGAACATGAGCTGGACGCCGATCAGCAAAAGGCCCTCGCGCGCCAACGGCAAACTGACCTGGCCGTGATGATCCTGCAGGATCTGCGCTTCGAGCAGCACCTGCACCGCGACCCGGCCTATCTGGCCGACCCCGCCTGGCAGGCCGCCCGTGCGCCCGCCGAAGCGGCCCGCGACAGCATCAGCAACTTCCGCTTCGGCTTCGTGCCGGCCAAGTTCACCTGGCAGGGGCTGTTTGGGGCGATGTTCCTGCACGGCAGCAGCGATCACCTGCTGGGCAATATGGTGTTCCTGTTTATCTTCGGCTTTGCCCTGGAAATCGCCCTGGGGCGCTGGATGTTTCTCGGCCTGTACCTAGTCAGCGGCATGGCCTCGCACCTGTTCTGGTGGGCTTTCGAGCTGTCCTGGCAGACCGGCATCGGCGCCTCGGGGGCCGTCTCCGGGTTGATGGGCATGTACCTGGGCGTCTACGGCCTGCGGCGGATCAACTTCTTCTATTGGCTGGGGCCGCTGTTTGGCTACTTTCGCGCACCGGCGCTGTGGATCTTGCCGCTATGGATGGGCAAGGAGCTGTTCGGCATGCTCAGCGCCGACAACGTCAACCGCTACGCCCACCTGGGCGGGCTGGTTGCCGGCTTTGTGCTGGTGTGGCTGCCGCGCCAGTTCGGCGGCTTGAAGGTGGATGAGAGTTTCCTGCTCAAGGAAGACCCGGACGCGCCATTCAAACGGGAGCTGGCGGCCCTGGATGCGCTGATCGGCAGTTTCGCCCTGGACCAGGCCGCCAGCCGTGGCCTCGACCTGCTGAGCCGCTACCCGGCGCGCCTGGCCCTGCTCGAACGCCTCTACCCGGTCGCCAAGAGTCGCCAGGACTCGGCCCTGCTCAGCGCCGTACTCAAGCAGTTGTTCGCCCTGCCCGCCGCCAGTGGCCAGCTCGGCCTGCTGCAAAAGCTGGCCGATGACAGCCAGGCCGCCGACGCCAAATTGCTGCAGCACCCGGCCATTCAATTACACCTGCTGCAGGGCCTGCTGCGCGCCCAGGAACCGGCGCGGGCACTGGGCGCCTGGCGCAAGCTCAGCCAGGGCACGCAACGCCCGGCACAACTGCCGGCCCTGACCCTGGCGCTGGCCAAACAACTGGCCCGCCAGCAACCACGTGCCCTTGGTGAACTTTCCGCCTTTCTCCAACAGGCCTACCCGGCCACCGAGCAGGCGGCACAAATCGGCCTGCTGCGCGCCCAATTGAGTTAAGAGGGCACCGCCGCCAGCTTGGCGATAATCGCTTCCAGGCTGGCCACCTCGCCCAGCAAGGGCGAGGCCGGGTAGCGTTGGCGGATAAAGCCCAGCAACTGCCGCGCCGGCTCCAGTTGGCCGAGGCCTTCGGCAAAACCGCGCGCCGCCAGCAGATAAGCCCGCGGGATATGCGGATAGTCGGGGAAGCGCTGATGCAGGTTGCGCAGCAAACTCAGGCCCTCACGGGTCTTGTGCCGGGCCAGCAAGGCGCCCGCCAGTTGCTCGCATAGCAGCGCATCGTCAGGCAGGTAATCGCTCTGCAGTTGCCGCGCATTGAGCAGCGCCGTGGCGGCCAGCGCCGGGGTCTGCCGCGCCGCCAGCGGCAGGTAATGGGCCAGGTGGCGCAAGCAACGCTGGCGGGCCTGCAAGCCAAACAGCAACTGATGAAAGCGCTCATTCAGCTTGAGGTCGTCCGGCGCTCGCTCCAGCGCCGTCGCCAGAATCTCCAGCGCCTGCTCACTCTGTCCCTCCTTGAGACGGATCTCGGCCTCGGCCAAGGCCTTGCGCCGGGCATATTCCGCCGCCGGGAAATGGTTCTGCCGGCTGTCATCGGCGATCACGTAGCCCAGGGCGCCCTGATACTGGAACACCGCATAGCCCATCATGGCGCACATGACCACCGCGAAATAGGCGAACAGACCCGCCGCCAGCGGCATCAGCACCACCCGCGGCAGGCCGTGGGAGAGCATAAAGGTCACATAGCTTGGCGATTGCCAGAGGATAAACAGGAAGACCCAAAGAATCAGATAACGCCAGCCCATGGCCTTGATCACCTGGCCTACCAACTCCGGGCTAAGGGCCGCGCCCAGCTCCTTGTCCAGGGCCAGGCGAATGATGCTGGCAGGCATCACCAGCATGATCAGCAGGTTGACGCCCCAGAACAGCGCCTCAGAGTCGAAGTCGGCGGCCAGCCACAGTGCGGCCCCGGCCAGAAGAAACACCGCCAGTTGCTTGAAGAACAGGCCAAAGCCTTCGCCGACAAAGGCGCTCTGCAAGCTCGGTGCCTCCGGCAATACCTGGCTGCTGGCCTCGATGACGCTGTGCAGGTATTTGGTCGCCACACTGAGCAGGGCAATCCAGAGAATCTTCGAGCTGGGCATAAACAGGCTGGCCAGCGTCAGCAAGCCGGCAAAGGCCAACGGCCCCGGCTGCAAGGCGTACAGGAAAAAGCGCGAGATACGCTCCCAGAACGGCTGCGCACTGTTGGCCGCGCCGAGAAAGGTCAGCGCGCCGCGGCACAACGGGCAGCGCGGGTCATCATCGCTGGCGTCGGCATTCTGCGGCAGACAGCAGTCGCCGTAATCACGCGGGCAGGCCGGGCAATGCCAGGTGGCCGGCTGCGCCGGGTGGTAATGACAGTGGGTCTTGTCCATGGCTGACATCCTTGTGCGATAAGCCGCTATTGTCCGGGCAAAAAAAATCCGCTGCCAGTCTAGGTGCGGATTTTGTTTTATTACGAGCCCCGTGGGCTGACTGATCGACCCGAGCTTGCGCCCAGCCGCTCATCGCGCTGCCAACTCAGATACGGAACTGTCGCACCAATAGCCCCAGCCGTTGCCCAAGTCCGGCCAGGCTGCGCGAGGTCTCGGCGCCATGGCGGGTTTCCTCGGCCACGCTTTCTACCGCCACGGCAATATGATGCACGCTGCGGTTGATTTCCTCGGCCACCGCCGTCTGCTGTTCAGCGGCACTGGCAATCTGCGCGTTCATCGAATTGATGGTGCCGATCAACTGGGCAATCGCATCCAGCGAAGCCCCCGCCTGGTTGGCCTGTTCACTGGTCGCGTCGCCCGCATCGCTGGAGCGGCGCATGGATGTGACCGCCTCGCGGGTGCCGCCCTGCAGGCGATCAATCATGCCCTGGATTTCCTGGGTGCTTTGTTGGGTGCGACTGGCCAGGGCGCGCACCTCATCGGCAACCACGGCGAAACCGCGCCCGGCCTCACCGGCACGCGCCGCTTCGATGGCTGCGTTGAGCGCCAGCAGGTTGGTTTGCTCGGCGATGGAGCGAATCACATCAAGCACGCTAACGATGGACTGCACATCCTGCTGCAGGGCGTCGAGGGAGACCCCACTGCTGCGGATGTCTTCAACCAGGGCATGGATGCTCTGAATGCTGCCATCCACCACACGCTTGGCGGCCTGGCCTTCACCATCGGTTTGTTGCGCCGCTTGCGCCGCACCCTGGGCGCTGCGGGCCACTTCGTGGGCAGCCGCGGACATCTGGTTGATCGCCGTTGCCACCTGATCGGTCTCATGGCGCTGGCGCTCCATGGCCTGCTCGGAGCGCTGGGTCTGGGTGGCGACCTCACCGACCAAGTCCGTCAGTTGCCCTGTCATCTCGGCGATCTGCCGCACCAGGCCATGAATCTTCTCGACAAACCGGTTGAACGAAGCCGCCAGTTGGCCCAGCTCGTCATCGCCGCTCACCGGCAAGCGCTTGGTCAGGTCACCCTCACCGGCAGCAATATCGTCGAGGTTGGCCTTGATCTGTTGCAGCGGACGCAAAAAGGCATTGCTCAAGGCCAGGCCGACGACGCCGAACACCGCCAGCATCACCAGGGCAATGATCAGGATGCTGGTGAGGATGGTCTCAACGCGCTCATCAATAGCTGCCTTGACCTCTGCCACTTGCGCCTCGACGCCATCCAGGTTGACCGCCGTGCCCAGCGCCAGATCCCACTTGGGCAGGTAATAGCTGTAGGCCAACTTGGGCACCAAGACGCTTTCGTCGGTCGGCAGGGGCGAGGTGTACTGCACATAATTGGAACCGTCCTTGGCCACGCGCACCAGCTCACGGTTGGTGTAGACCCCGTTGGGGTCCTTGCGATCGGACATGCTCTTGCCAATATCTACGGTGCTGGTACCGCGAAACAGGCGAACGATCTGCGAATCATGGCCAAAAAAGTAGCCATCCTTGCCGTACTTGATCTGCGCCAGAATGGCCAACGCCTGCTCGCGGCTGGCCATATCGCCCGGACTGGCAGCATCGTACAGACGCTGTACCGAGCCCAGGGCAATCTGCATGTAGTTCTGCAATTCCTGGCGGCTCTCCAGCATCAGGCGTTCACGCGTCGCCCTGACCTCATCCTCCGCCAGGCCCAAGAGAATCTTGGCCGCCGCGCCACTGAGCACGGCGGCAAACAGAATAACCGGCAACAAGGCCAACAACAGGACTTTGCTTTTCAAGGTAAGGCGCACGATTCATTCCTCAGTATTGGCTCGCCGGGTAACACACGGGGTAGCAACTTATCGGCAACCCCGGCGATATGTTGAGCAACCCGTCGCACAACACAGCGTAGCCAAGAATGACCGGAGCTACTTTTCAGCCCCTCGCCGCCCTTAAGGAAACTGCGCGGAACGCTTGGCGGCAACGAGAAAGCCCCGCACGCGGCACAACGGCCAGCGTGGCGGCATCAGCGCCGGCGCCAGACACTCGGCAGCGTAATCGGTCGAGCAATACCGGGCGGCCGAGGTTGGTTTTCGATTGCCGGCTGGCTTGTTTATTTGGCCGGTGGCGATTACTCAATGCTGCGGATTTCCGCCTCGCTCAGCCGCCGATACTGCCCCACGGTCAGTGCGTCATCCAGGCGGATAAGACCAATACGCTCGCGGTGCAACTCGACAACCCGGTTGCCGAGGGCGGCAAACATTCTTTTCACCTGATGGTATTTGCCCTCGCTAATCGTCAGGCGCACTTGGTTGCCGGATAGGCGTTCGAGCGTGGCCGGCTTGGTCAGTTGTGTTTCACCCTTGAGCAAGATGCCGGCCTGGAGCCTTGCTTCGGCATCGGCGAGCAAAGCATTGGCCAAGGTAACGCAATAGGTTTTCTCACAGTCATGCCGCGGTGAGGTCACGCGATGACTCCACTGGCCATCATCGGTAATCAATACCAGCCCCGTGGTGTCTATATCGAGGCGGCCGGCAATGTGCAGGATTTTCTGGTTCGGCTCATCGAGCAACTCAAGCACCGTGGGGTGATCGTTATCGACGGTCGCGCAGACGTAGCCGAGGGGCTTGTGCAGCATAAAATAACGCGGCCCAAGCGGGCTGAGTGCTTCGCCGTCAAGCGCCACCCTATCGCTCGCGGCCAGGTGCAGGCTGGCGTCTTTTACCGGCTCGCCATTGACCCGCACGCGGTTATTTCTTAAGGCCAACTTCACCAGGGCGCGCGATAGATCCGTGGTCTGGGCAATGTATTTATCGAGGCGCATGGATAAGGGGTTCTCGCTTGGCTCGGGGCGCGCTTGAAGGCCGCATTGTACGGCCGGCATCTGCTTGCCGCGCGGCCGAATTGTACTAAATCGCAGACATGAAAAAGGGCCCCGAAGGGCCCTTTTCTGTTAGCCACTCGCGCTATTAGGCGCTGGCGTTTTGCGCTTCTGCAGCAGCAACATCTTTGATCGACAGCTTGATGCGACCGCGGTTGTCGACGTCGAGAACCAGAACCTTCACTTCCTGGCCTTCTTTCAACACGTCGGTAACCTTCTCAACACGAGCGTCGCTCAGCATCGAGATGTGCACCAGACCGTCTTTGCCCGGCAGGATGTTAACGAAGGCACCG
>DAITLT010000107.1:0-9684 GCA_036835505.1 Pseudomonas sp. | reverse complement strand
CAGTGGTGTTATGGCCGTTTTATCGGCCCAGTTCGCGCACCAGCGATTCGGCGCTGATGTCGCGAATCGACTTGGCCCCGGTGAGGGTCATGGCCACGCGCATTTCCTTCTCGATCAGCTCCAGCAGGTTGCTTACCCCCGCGCCACCGGCGGCAGCCAGGGCGTAGACGAAGGCGCGGCCGAGCATCACGCTGTCGGCGCCGAGGGCGAGCATGCGCACCACGTCGAGGCCGGTACGAATGCCGGAGTCGGCGAGAATCGCCAGGTCGCCCTTCACCGCGTCGGCAATCGCCGGCAGGGCGCGGGCGCTGGACAATACGCCGTCGAGCTGGCGGCCGCCGTGGTTGGAGACGACGATGCCGTCGGCACCGAAACGCACGGCATCCTTGGCGTCTTCAGGGTCGAGAATGCCCTTGATGACCATCGGCCCGTCCCAGAAATCGCGAATCCACTGCAGGTCTTTCCAGGAGATCGATGGGTCGAAATTGTCGCCCAGCCAGCCGATATAGTCGGCCAGGTTGGTCGGGTTGCCGCGATAAGTGGAGATGTTGCCCAGATCGTGAGGCCGGCCGAGCAGACCCACATCCAGCGCCCAGGCCGGATGGGTCATGGCTTGCAATATGCGTCGCAGGGGCGCGTTCGGGCCGCTCATGCCGGAGTGGGCGTCGCGGTAGCGAGCGCCGGGCACGGGCATGTCCACGGTAAATACCAGGGTGGTGACGCCGGCGGCCTTGGCTCGCTCCAGGGCGTTTTTCATAAAGCCGCGGTCTTTGAGCACATACAGCTGGAACCACATGGGCCGGCGGATGGTCGGCGCCACCTCTTCAATCGGGCACACCGAGACGGTCGACAGGGTAAAGGGGATGCCTTTGCTGGCGGCGGCCTGGGCCGCCTGCACTTCACCGCGCCGCGCGTACATGCCGGTCAGCCCGACCGGGGCCAGCGCCAGCGGCATGGCCAGGGTTTCGCCCAGCAACTGGGTTTCCAGGTTGAGTTGCGACATGTCACGCAATACCCGCTGGCGCAGGGCAATGTCGGCCAGGTCGCTGACGTTGCGGCGCAGGGTGTGCTCGGCGTAGGCGCCACCGTCGATGTAGTGAAACAGAAACGGCGGCAGCTTGCGCTGGGCCGCGGCGCGGTAGTCAGTGGAGGCGGAAATGATCATGGGGTTCACTCTGGGGTAAAAAGCCAACAAATGCCGGTGGCAAACGCACTGGGGCATCGCGCTGACACGACGCCCCGGTGGCTCAACCGACCATCAACGGATCACGGATGCCCAGCACATAAATGCCAAACAGGGCGATCAGGCCGGTAAACAGTACGTAGTACAGGGTCGGCCAGACGGTCTTGCGCAGGATGCTGCCCTCGCGACCGAGCAGGCCGACGGTGGCGGAGGCGGCCACTACGTTGTGGATGGCGACCATGTTGCCGGCGGCGGCGCCGATGGCCTGTACGGCGACGATCAGGGCGCTGGAAATCCCCAGGCTGTTGGCCACGCCGAACTGGAACTGGCTGAGCATCATGTTGCTAACCGTGTTGGAGCCGGCAATAAAGGCTCCGAGGGCGCCAACACTGGGCGCAAACAGGGGGTAGATGTGGCCCACGCTGTCGGCCACGTAGCGGGCCATGGTAATCGGCATGCTTGCCAGCTCGGCGCCGTTGACCCCGGAGTTGATCAGGATGCGTACCATCGGCACGGTGAACAGCAATACAAAGCCGGCGCCCAGCAGCACGCGAGTCGATTCGCCAATGGCGGCGACCAGCTCATTAACCTTCATGCGGTGCAAAAAGAAGGTGGTGATAACCACGGCAACCAGAATCCCGCCGGGTAAATACAGCGGCATAAAGTCAGCCTTGATGCCGGTTTCGCCGAGAATGTCCGGGAACAGCACAATCACCGATTTAAGGGCCGCACCTACTTGCGGAAATACCCGGCTGGCAACCAGCAGTACGCCTACCAGCACATAGGGCAGCCAGGCACGTAGGGTGCTCATGGGTTTGTTTGTGAGGCTGTCGAGTTTCATCTCGATGCTGCCCAGCCATTCGCTTGGCCATTCGCTGGCGGGGGCGAAATCCCAGCTTTGCTTGGGCACAAGGAAGCCCGCACGTGCGGCCAGGGTGACAATGGCCAGACCAATCAAGCCGCCCAGCAAGGACGGAAATTCCGGGCCAAGGAATACCCCAGTAATGGCATAGGGTACGGTGAATGCGAGGCCGGCGAAGAGGGCGAAGGGGAGCACGGCAAGGCCGGCCTTCCAGCTTTTTTCCCGACCAAAGAAGCGCGTCAGCATCAGCACCATGATCAGCGGAATGGCGGTGCCAACCAGGGCGTGGATGATCGCCACTTCACTGGTGATCAGCTGTAAAAAGCTGCTCCAGCTGGAGCCTTGGGTGGCCAGCTGGGCGCCGATGGTGGCGCTGTCCAGGCCGCTGTTGATGCCGATGATGATCGGTGTGCCGACGGCGCCAAAAGACACGGGCGTGCTTTGTACCAACATGCCGAGCATCACGGCGGCCAAGGCCGGGAAGCCGATGGCCACCAGCAGCGGTGCGGCGATGGCGGCCGGCGTGCCGAAGCCCGAGGCGCCCTCGATGAAACAGCCGAACAGCCAGGCGATGATGATCGCCTGGATGCGCCGATCCGGGCTGATGGTGGCAAAACCGGCACGAATGGCGGTGATGCCGCCGGAGTGCTTGAGAGTGTTGAGCAGCAGGATGGCGCCGAAGATGATCCACAGCACGCCGGCGGTGATCACCAGGCCTTGCAGGGTTGAGGCCAGTACACGATTGAGGCTCATGTCCCATACGCTCAGGGCAATCCCTGTGGTCAGCAGGTAAACCAGCGGCATGGCGCGTTTGGCTGGCCAGCGCAGGCCAATCAGCAAGATGGCGGCGAGCAGAATGGGAGAAAAGGCGAGTAAGGCAAGGAGTCCGGATGACATGCTGAGACCTCCGCTTAACGTAGCGCTGGGCGCGACAGGATTGAGGAGTCAGGCGGTGCGAAACAGGTGTCAGGCATGATCGACATGATGGAACCTCGCTGCTATTAGAATTGTTGTGCATGGTTGCTTTTGTAAATTGGTAATACCAATTTACAGAACTGCCTGGTCAGGGTAAAAGGACGCAGGGGGTCTGTCAATTTGTCGCGCTACGACTTTGGTCTTAGTCAGGGTTAATCTGCGCGATATGGTTGAGACTAGGCGGCTATTTCGCGAAGCGATGGTTTTACCGCGCAGTGCGGCGACCTCTGGTCTGCCGTTTGGAGGGGAAGATGGGGTTTGCACCAATTAATCAGCGCCGCTTGTCGGATGACATCGTCAGTCAACTGGAGGCGTTGATTCTGGAAGGCTCGCTGCAGGTCGGTGAGCGTTTGCCGGCCGAGCGGGCGCTGGCGGAGCGCTTCGGCGTGTCGCGGCCGTCATTACGTGAGGCGATCCAGAAGCTGGTGGCCAAGGGCTTGCTGGTCAGTCGGCAGGGCGGCGGCAACTATGTCGCCCAGGGGCTGGGGGCGACCTTTAGCGACCCATTGCTGGAGCTGTTGGAGAACAGCCCAGAGGCGCAGCGCGACTTGCTGGAGTTTCGCCACACCCTGGAGGGGTCTTGCGCTTTCTATGCTGCGCAGCGCGCTACCGAGCCGGATTTGCAGCGTTTGCGCGAGGCCTTCGAGGCGTTGCAGCAGTGCTATGCCGCGGCCGGCAAGGTGACTCGGGCGCAGGAGGGGGCGGCCGATGCGCGCTTCCATCTGGCGATCGCCGAGGCCAGCCACAATGCCGTGTTGTTGCACACCATTCGTGCCCTGTTTGACCTGCTCAAGCGTAATGTGCTGACCAATATCGGCGGCATGTACGCCCAGCGCAGCGAAACCCGCGAGATGTTGATGCAGCAGCACGGCGAGCTCTATGCGGCGATTGCTGCGGGGCAGGCCGAGCAGGCGCGCGAGATCTCCAATCGGCATATCGATTATGTGCAGGAGGTGTTGGCGGAGGTCGGCCAGGAGGCTCGGCGCACGGCGCGCGCGCAGCGCCGGCAGGGTTTGTAGCGAGGGGGCAGGCGGTGCGCGACCTGGGTCGCGCACGCATGGTCAGTCTTCTTTGCCCTTGGTGCGCACGGCGCGATGCAGCTCGCGATCGGAGTCGCGCTCCTTCTCGGTGTGGCGCTTGTCGTATTCCTTCTTGCCTTTGCCCAGGCCGATCTCGCACTTGATCAGGTGCTGCTTCCAGTAGATCGACAAGGCCACGCAGGCGTAGCCTTTTTGCTGCACGGCGCTGGTCAGCTTCTCCAGCTCGCGGCGGTTGAGCAGCAGCTTGCGCGTGCGCAGCGGGTCGGCGATGACGTGGGTGCAGGCGGCGGTCAGTGGCGTGATGTGACAGCCGATCAACCAGGCTTCGTCATTTTTCAGCAGCACGTAGCTGTCCACCAACTGTGCTTTGCCGGCGCGCAGGCTTTTGACTTCCCAGCCAGCCAGAACCAGACCGGCCTCGAATTTGTGTTCGATGAAGTAGTCGTGACGGGCTTTCTTGTTTTGGGCAATGCTGCCCTGCGGGTGTTTCTTTTGCTTGGCCATAGGGGCGGCATTATAGGCAGTCGCGCGCTGCGCGGCTACGGTGAAGGCAGGCCCTTGAGAGGGGCTGAGGAAACCCGGACAATGCGCGCTGTTATTGATTGTGGCTGCAGTTGTCGGCGAGACCGCTCGGTCGTCCGCTGTGCTGCCCTGGTGTCAACGCGTTCGTTGCACCGTTGTTCAAGTGAGATTTGCATGACAACTCGTATTCTGCGCTCCGCTCTGTTGCCGTATCCGGCGGCGGTTCTTTATGACCTGGTCAATGACGTGGCCCGTTATCCGGAGTTTCTGCCCTGGTGTTCCGCGGCCGAGGTGCTGGAGGTCAGCGAGGCGCACATGCTCGCCAGTCTGGTGATCGCCAAGGGCGGCCTGAGCCAGCGCTTTGTCACGCGCAATCAGTTGCAGGCCGGGCTGCGTATCGAGATGAATCTGCAGGAGGGGCCCTTTACCCAGTTGCACGGGGTTTGGGATTTCAAGGCCCTGGGGGAGCAGGCCTGCAAGATCAGTCTGGATCTATCCTTCGATTATGCCGGCCCGCTGGTCAAGGCGACCTTGGGGCCGTTGTTCAATCAGGCGGCCAATACCCTGGTGGATGCCTTTTGTCAGCGGGTGAAACAGTTGCATGGATAAGTCGATGATGGTGGTCGAAGTGGTCTACGCCCTGGCCGACAAGCAGAAGTTGCTGCGTCTGCAGGTGCCGGCCGGCACCACGGTGCGCGAGGCGGCCGAGCGCTCGGGGATGGCGGCGTATTTTCCGGAGTTGGATCTGGCGACCTGTCCCCTGGGGATTTTTGGCAAGGCCGTGAGCAAGCCCCAGGAGCGAGTGCTGGAAGAGGGCGAGCGGGTGGAAATCTACCGGCCGTTACTGGCCGACCCCAAGGAAGTGCGCAAGCAGCGCGCCGCCAAGGCGGCGCAAACCAAGGCCAGTGAAGACTGAGCGTGCGTTGCTCAAGGCAATAAAAAACCCGGAATTTCCGGGTTTTTTATTGCGCGGCAAAATTACTGCGGCGACGCTTCCAGTGGCTCGGGTGTCGGCACTGGGACGGTTTCGGCGCTGTCTACTTCGCGCTGGATTTTCTCGAGCAAAGAGCCCGGTGCTGGTGCTGCTTCAGGCTCGGTGGCGGCCTTGGTTTCAGCCTTGGGCGCTGTGCCTGGGGTGCCGGACGGCTGGCCGAGAATGGCCTCGTCGCGGCTGACGCCAGGCATAAAGTCGCCAGACAGGCCGACCAATTGATCATTTTCGTTGAAGAAAATGCTGACCTGTTCCTGCAGGCGCTGGCCGCCACCTGGCTGGATGCTGTACAGGTAGTCCAGGCGATCGGCATGGAATGTATCGCTGATCAGGGCGTTACCCATGATAAAACGCACTTGGCGCCGGGTCATTCCGGGCTTCAACTGGTCTATCATGTCTTGCGTGACGACATTGCCCTGTTGAATGTCGATTTTATAAACCCCGGGGAATGAACAACCGGCGAGTGCGAACAATCCGACGAAGGTCAGGCTGGTCAGCAGGAGCTTGGTGTTTTGCATCGGTGGGTGACTTCCACTATCTTGGCTGGGCAATGTAAACCCCGATCATACCCGCATTAAAGGAAGCTGCGAAGCAGCATCCGTGAGAAAGCTGACCATGGTTGAAAATAACGAGCTACGTAAAGTTGGCCTGAAAGTGACCCTGCCGCGAGTCAAGATTCTGCAGATGCTTGACTCCGCCGGACATCGTCATATGAGTGCGGAAGATGTCTACAAGGCGTTGATGGATTCGGGTGAGGATGTTGGCCTGGCCACGGTTTATCGCGTGCTTACCCAGTTCGAGGCGGCAGGCCTGGTGGTGCGTCACAACTTCGATGGCGGCCATGCCGTGTTCGAGTTGGCCGATGGCGGTCACCATGACCATATGGTCTGTGTGGATAGCGGTGAGGTGATCGAATTCATCGATGCCGAAATCGAAAAGCGCCAGAAAGAGATCGTCAGCGAGCATGGTTTTGAGCTGGTGGATCACAATTTGGTGCTCTACGTACGCAAGAAAAAGTAAGCGCTGGTGTAATGGCAAAAAGGCGACCTCAGGGTCGCCTTTTTGCATTCTGGGTTCGCGGCGGCGTTTAGCTTTGTGCCGTGCTTACCATCTTGCGCGCATGGGCCAGGGATTCGGCGGTGAGGTCGACGCCGCCGAGCATGCGGGCGATTTCCTCAATGCGCTCGTTGTCTTGCAGGTGGGTGACGGCGGTGCGGGTGGCATCGCTGCCGCGGGCCTTGTGTACGAACAGATGGTGATGACCCTGGGCGGCCACTTGCGGCAAGTGGGTGACGGTCAGCACCTGGCCGCGCTCGCCCAGGCGGCGCAACAGTTGGCCGACCACTTCGGCGGTGGGGCCGCCGATGCCAACATCGACTTCGTCGAACACCAGGGTCGGCACCCGCGAGGTCTGTGCGGTGATGACCTGAATGGCCAGGCTGATGCGTGACAGTTCGCCGCCGGAGGCCACCTTGGCCAGGGGCTTGAGCGGTTGGCCGGGGTTGGCGCTGACCCGCAATTCGACCTGTTCCAGGCCGTACGGATGCGGCTCGTCATGGGCGCTGGGGCGTAGCTCGATGCTGAAGCGTCCGCCGGGCATGCCCAGGCGCTGAATTTCGCCCTCCACCGCGCTGGCCAGTCGGCCGGCGGCCGCTTGGCGCAGTTGGCTGAGTTCGCCGGCTTTGTCCTGGTAATGGCGGGCGTAGGCGTCCAGTTCGCTGCTCAGGCGCGCGCAGGCCTGGTCGTCGGCATTCAGGCTTTCCAGTTCATCAAACAGTTGCTGTTGCAGGGCGGCGAGTTCGCCGGGCTGGGTGCGGTGTTTGCGGGCCAGGGTGTAGATGCTGTCCAGGCGCTCTTCCAGCTGTTGCTGGCGGGCTGGGTCGGCGTCGAAATGGTCGAGAAAGCGGTTCAGCTCGCCGACGGCTTCCTCGACCTGAATTTGTGCGCTGGCCAGCAGGTTCACCGCTTCGCTGAGGGCGCCGGCAGAGCTGTTGAACGGGCTCAGGCGCTGCAGGCTGGAGGTCAGGGCGGACAGCACGTTGCCGCCGTCGTGCTCGCTGCATTGCTCCAGCACCAGGCGGCAGGCGCTGAGCAGGCTTTCGGCATTGGCCAGAACTTTGTGCTCCTGCTCCAGTTGCGCCAGCTCATTGTCACCGAGGGCCAGGTTGTCGAGTTCCTCAAGCTGGTAGCTGAGTAGCTGGTGGCGCGCGCGCTGTTCGTCGCCGGCATTGCTCAGGCGCTCCAGCTCCTGGCGGGTCTGGCGCCAGCGCTGGGCGGCCAGTTGTACCTGGCGCGCCAGCTCCTGGCTGCCGGCGTATTCGTCCAGCAGGCGGCGGTGAGTATCGGGTTTGAGCAGGGATTGGTGTTCGTGCTGGTTGTGGATGTCGATCAGCAGTTCGCCAAGGGCCTTGAGGTCGCCTTGGGGGCAGGGCGAGCCGTTGATATAGCTGCGCGAGCGGCCTTCAGCGGTGATCACCCGGCGCAGGATGCACGGACCGTCGTTGTCCAGGTCGCGTTCGCTCAGCCACTGGCGTGCTTCGGGGATGCTGCTCAGCTCGAAGCTGGCGAGGATGTCGGCCTTGTCGGCGCCGGGGCGCACCACGCCGCTGTCGGCGCGATCGCCCAGGGCCAGGCCGAGGGCGTCGAGCATGATCGATTTGCCGGCGCCGGTTTCGCCGGTGATCACCGACATGCCGGTGTGCAGCTCAAGGTCGAGGTGCTCGACGATGGCGTAATTGTGAACAGCAAGATGTACCAGCATGGTGGCGCTCCCAGGCCTATGTCTGGTTATTTATACAGTGTTTTGTTTGCGCCTGACAATCCTTGCGCGGCCTTGAAGCTGCAAAATCCGTCCCCATATAGAGGGCAGAAATGCGAGCGCGGACTCGCCATTGTTTATCACAGGAGGAACCCATGGCTGACGAACAAAACCTGGATGCGCAGGCCCTTGAGGCGAATGCTGGCGAGGCGCCGAGTGATGACCTGGGCGCGCGCGTGCAAGCCCTTGAAGAGCAACTGGCTGCGGCTCAGGATCAGGCCCTGCGGGTGTCGGCTGATATGCAGAACGTGCGCCGCCGCGCCGAGCAGGATGTGGAAAAGGCGCACAAGTTCGCCCTGGAAAAATTCGCCAACGAGCTGTTGCCGGTTGTCGACAGCCTGGAGCGCGGGATTGAACTGACCAGCGCCGAGGATGAGGCGATCAAGCCGGTGCGCGAAGGCATGGAGCTGACCCTCAAGCTGCTGCAGGACACTTTTCGCCGTTTCAATATCGAGGCCCTTGATCCGCACGGCGCACCGTTCAATGCCGAGCATCATCAGGCCATGGCGCTGCAGGAAAGCCCCCATGTGGAGCCCAACAGCGTGCTCAAGGTATTCCAGAAGGGCTACCTGTTGAGCGGTCGTCTGTTGCGTCCGGCCATGGTGGTGGTCAGCAAGGCGCCGAGCGAGGCCCCCGTTTCGATTGATGAGCAGGCTTGAAATTCGTCAGCCGGCCCCCATCTGTTAGTACAAGCGATTAAGTGCTGCCGCGCCTGGTAAACCCGAAGCGCGGAATTTGAAAATTTTGGGAGAGTTAAGAATGGGCAAAATTATTGGTATCGACCTGGGGACTACCAACTCCTGCGTCTCGGTTCTGGAAAACGGCGTCGCCAAGGTCATCGAAAACGCCGAAGGCGCGCGCACTACTCCGTCGATCATTGCGTATGCCAACGACGGTGAAATTCTGGTGGGCCAGTCGGCCAAGCGTCAGGCGGTGACCAACCCGCACAACACCCTGTACGCGGTGAAGCGTCTGATCGGTCGTCGCTTCGAAGAAGGCGTCGTGCAGAAAGATATTCAGATGGTGCCGTACAAGATCGTCAAGGCGGACAACGGTGACGCCTGGGTAGCGGTCAATGATCAGAAGATGGCGCCGCCGCAAATCTCGGCTGAAATTCTGAAGAAGATGAAGAAAACCGCCGAAGACTACCTCGGCGAGCCCGTGACCGAAGCGGTGATTACCGTGCCGGCCTACTTCAACGACAGTCAGCGTCAGGCCACCAAAGACGCCGGCCGCATCGCCGGTCTGGACGTCAAGCGCATCATCAACGAACCGACGGCTGCTGCCTTGGCC
>DAITLT010000106.1:0-9730 GCA_036835505.1 Pseudomonas sp. | reverse complement strand
CGAGTACGGCGTCCTGCTCGTCCAGGTCGAGGTAGAGCAAGCCCATGCGGTAGCGAAAGTCGTGGGCCCGCGGCGCAAAGCGCCGATGGCCGACCCAGCCGCTGTACAGGGCGCTGTTCATGCCAGCGCCTCGCCAAACGCGCGGGCCACGCGTAGGCCGCTGACCACGCCGTCTTCGTGAAAACCGTTGGCCCAGTAAGCGCCACAGAAGTAACTGTGATTGGCGCCGAGCAGTTCTTCCCAGCGCGCTTGCGCCGCCACGCCGGCCAGGCTGTATTGCGGATGGGCGTAGGTGTAGCGGGCGAGAATCTTGCTCGGCTCAATCGCGTCGGTTTGGTTGAGGCTGACACAGAAGGTGGTGTCGCTCTGCAGCCCCTGGAGGATGTTCATGTTGTAGGTCAGGGCTGCCGGCTGGCTGCTCGGCCCGCCCAGGCGGTAGTTCCAGCTGGCCCAGGCCAGGGGGCGTTTGGGCAGCAGGCGGGTGTCGCTGTGCAACACCACGTCGTTGTCGGCATAGGGCAGGGCGCCGAGGATTTCTTGTTCGGCGCTGCTCGGTTCGGCCAGCAGTTGCAGGGCCTGGTCGCTGTGACAGGCGAACACCACCTTGTCGAAGCGCTCGCTGCCCGCGCTGCTGTGCACGGTAACGCCCCTGACGTCGCGCTCGACCCGTTGCACCGGGCATTGCAGGCGAATGCGCTCGGCAAACGAGGCGCTTAAGGGGGCTACATAGCTGCTGGAGCCGCCCTTGATCACCTGCCACTGGGGGCGGTCGGTGACGGAGAGCAGGCCGTGGTTCTTGAAGAAGCGCAGGAAGAACTGCAGGGGGAAATTGAGCATGTCGGCCAGCGACATCGACCAGATCGCCGCGCCCATCGGCACGATGTAGTGCTGGATAAAACGCTCGCCATACCCGCGCTGCTGCAGGTAGCTGCCCAGGCTCAGGTCGTTGGCGATGCGTTGCTGCTGCAGGTCAGCCACGGCCTCGCGATTGAAGCGCAGGATGTCGCGCAACATGCCCCAGAACGGCGCCGAGAGCAGGTTACGGCGCTGGGCGAAGAGGCTATTGAGGGTGTTGCCGTTGTACTCCACACCACTGGCTGGATCGCACACCGAGAAGCTCATTTCGGTGGGCTGGTAGGTCACGCCGAGCTGGTTGAGCAGCTCGATAAAGTTCGGGTAGGTCCAGTCGTTGAACACGATAAAGCCGGTGTCGATGGCGTAGTGGCGACCGTCCACCTGCACGTCGACGGTGTGGGTGTGGCCACCGACCCAGTTGCTGGCTTCGAACACGCTGATGTCATGTTTACGGTTGAGCAGGTAAGCCGTGGTGAGGCCGCTGATGCCGCTGCCGATGATGGCGATTTTCATCCTGAGTCCTTGGCGTTTGGGCGCGCCATGCGTGTGCCAAGCGCCACTTGCAGGCGTTTGGGCAGGTGGGCAAGCAGCCACAAGATGGCGATAAAAGGGCCGGGGAAGGCGATGTCGTAAGGTCGTTTGTGCAGCCGTGCAGCGATGTGCCGCGCGGCCTTGGCGGCTGACCAGCGCAGCGGCATGGGGAAGTCGTTTTTTTGCGTCAGCGGCGTGTCGACAAAGCCCGGACTGGCCAGGGTGACGTCGATGCCCTCGGCGGCCAGGTCGATGCGCAGGGCTTCCAGTAGATAGCGCAGGCCGGCTTTCGAGGCGCCGTAGGCTTCTGCCCGTGGCAGCGGCAGATAGGTCACCGAGCTGCCAATGCCGACCAGGTGCGGCTGGTGACCGGCGCGCAGCAGCGGCAGAGCCACTTCGATGCAGTAACTGGCCGACAGCAGGTTGGCGCGCAGCACGCGCTCGAGCATGGCGGCCTGAAAGTCGACCACCTCGACGTACTCGCAGGTGCCAGCATTAATAATCAGCGTGTCCAGGGCGCCCCAGGCCTGATGGATGCGCTGGCCGATGGCGTGAACCTGTTCGGCATTGCCGAGATCGCCGGGCACCACCAGCACCTGCTGCGGGTAGCGCGCGGCCAGGGCCTGCAGCGGCGCCACAGTGCGGGCGCTAACGGCTAAGCGATGGCCGGCTTGCAGCAGTTGTTCGGCCAGGGCTGCGCCGATGCCGCTGCTGGCGCCGGTCAGCCAGATACGCCGTGAGGGGCCGTTCATGCCAGCCGCCGTTTTAGCCAGCGAAGCAGCGAGCCCAACACGGGCAGGTGTTCATACAGCAGGGCGCCCGCATCAAAGTAGTCGCGGTGGCGATGCACCAGGCCGTCACTCCACAGCAGGTGCGAGCAGCCTTCGACGCGGATCAGTTGACCGCCGGCCAAGCGTGGATGGCGGTAGCTCATGGTCCAGCGCAGGTAGCCTTCGCCCTCGCTGACTTGATCAAAGCCGTAGAAGTCGAAGCGCAGCTCGCTGACATTGGCGTACATCTGGGCAAAGTAGGCCTGGATATTGGCCAGCCCGCGTACCTCATGCAGCGGGTCGCAGAACAGTGCATCGCGGCTATAGAGCTGCTCCAAGCGCTCAAGATTGCTCTTGTTCAACCCGGCGAAGGCCTGGGCGAAATCATGCAAAAAGGCGCTCATGGGCCATCGGCCTCGAGCGTGCTCAGGTGCGGCAGGCACTTGAAGGCGGCCAGGGCGCGGGTGCGGCTCTTGCCGAGGTCGACAATCGGCCGTGGGTAATCAATCCCGCCAAACAAGCCGCCACCCAGGTGCGCCGTGGTGTGCGGGTTGTGGATGTCCTTTTTGTTCAGGCCTACCAGTTCGGGCAGCCAGTGACGGATAAAGCGGCCGTCTGGGTCGAATTTGGCCGATTGGCTCAGTGGGTTGAAAATGCGGAAGTACGGCGCCGAATCGGTGCCGGTGGATGAGCTCCACTGCCAGCCGCCGTTGTTGGCGGCCAGGTCGCCATCCACCAGGTGCTGCATAAAGAAGCGTTCACCTTCGCGCCAGTCGATCAGCAGGTTCTTGGTCAGGAACATCGCCACCACCATGCGCAGGCGGTTGTGCATCCAGCCGGTGGCGAGCAGTTGGCGCATGGCCGCGTCGATGATCGGCAGGCCGGTGCGGCCCTCTTGCCAGGCCGCGAGGTCGGCCGGTGCCTGGCGCCAAGCCACGGCGTCAGTCTCAAGGCGGAAGGCGCGGCCCATGGATACGCGTGGGTAGCCCACCAAAATGTGTTTGTAGAACTCGCGCCAGAGCAGTTCGTTGATCCAGCAGACCACGCCCGGATTGCCGCCGTCGAACTCGCCGCGGTTGATTGCCAGCGCGGCGTGCAGGCATTGGCGCGGTGAAATCACCCCGGCGGCGAGGTAACTGGACAGTTGGCTGGTGCCGGGCACCGCCGGGAAATCGCGGCGCTGGTCGTACCACTCCATTTGCTCGGCGGCGAAGGCGTCCAGCCGCCGTTGCGCCTCGGCTTCACCGGCGGGCCAGTAGTGTTGCAGGCTGGCGCTGGGGGTGGGGAAACCGTCGATCTCGGTCGGCAACGCGTCGCTGACAATCGGCAGCGCTGCTTGCGCCGCCGGCCGTGGCAGGCAGCGTGGCAGGGCGCTTTGCAGGCGGCGGTAGCAGACCTTGCGAAACTGGCTGAACACCTGGAAGTAGGTGCCCGACTGGGTCAACAGGCTGCCGGGCTGGAAAAACAATTGGTCCAGATGGCCCTTGAACGCCACGCCCTGTTGCGCCAGCAGCTCGGCGCAGGCGGCGTCGCGGCGGCTTTCATGCACACCGTATTCGTCGTTGACCTGCACTGCGGCAATGCCGTGCTCTTGGCACAGGCGCGCCAGTACCTGGGGTGCCGCGCTCCAGGTGTCGGCCTTGGCGATCAGCAGTGGCACATTAAGTTGCTGTAGTTGCTGTTGCAGGGCGGTCAGGTTACGCAGCCAGAAGTCCACCTTGGCCGGCGCATCATGGTGGGCCTGCCATTCGCCGGGGCTGAGCAGAAACAGCGCCACCGTCGGGCCGGCCGCCATGGCGGCGGCGAGGGCGCTGTTGTCGTGCACGCGCAGGTCGGTGCGAAACCACATCAGTTGGCGCATGCAGGCTCCAGGGTCAGGGCGTAATGGTTCATAGGGCGTTACGCAGGCTCAGCACTTCCGGGTGCGGTTGCAGGTACACCTGGCGTTCGATGTAGTGGTCCGGGTGGCGACGGAAGTGGTGCTTGAGCAGGGTCAGCGGCACCACCAGCGGTACGATGCCGTTGCGGTATTGGTTGATCAGTTGGTTCATCTCGGCTTTGTCTTCGCGGCTCAGGGCCTGCTTCAGGTAGCCGCTGATGTGCTGCAGGACATTGCTGTGGGTGCCGCGGGTGGCGCATTTCTTCAGGGCCGTCATCAGCGCGCTGAAGTAGCGCGGCGCCAGTTCGCCGAGGTCGTGCTGGCTGAGGTTGCCCAGCAACTGGCCGAGGGCCTTGTACTGCAGCGGGTTGCTGGCCAGCAGTTGGTATTTGTAGCGCGAGTGGAAGTCGAGCAGGCTCTGCCGGGTCAGGCCGCTGCGCAGCAACTCCTGCCAGCGCGCGTAGGCATACACGCGGGTGAGGAAGTTCTCACGCAGCACCGGGTCGTTGAGGCGGCCGTCTTCTTCCACCGGCAAGTCCGGGTGGCGGGCGCAAAACGCCTTGGCGAAGATCCCCTGGCTGCCCCCTGGGGTGGGCGCGCCGTTGGCCTGATAGAGCTTGACCCGCTCCATCCCGCAGGACGGCGATTGCTGCATAAAGATGTAGCCGCAAATGCCCTGCAGTTCGCCGGCCATGCGCTCGCCGTAGGCGGCCAGGGCGTCGGTGACGTCAATCTCACGATGCACGGTGCCGACCGCGCGCGGGGCGGCCGGGTCGCCAATCAGGCGAATCGGTTCGCGCGGCGTGCCCAGGCCGATGGCCACCTCCGGGCACACCGGGATGAACTCGAAGTGCTCGCTCAACACCTTGCTGCACAGGTTGGATTGCTTGTGACCGCCGTTGTAGCGCACCTGGTTGCCCAACAGACAGGCACTGATGCCCAGTTTGAGGGACTCGCTTGCTGGGTTGGGAACAGTCATGTCGCACCTCTGCACGGGATGATCAACGCAGGGATCTGCATTGCGGCCTTGTACAGATAATAGGCAGGTTCTTGTACAGTGGCAAATAGTTTGTACAGGTATTGTATTGCGTTGCCGCCCCTATGCCGAAAGGCCGAACTGCCGCCGTCGCTCAGCAGAGCGCTGCGCGGGGCGGATAAGTGGGCGATGGGGCGCTTGAATGGGGCCTGGCCCTGTATCAATCAAGCACAAGATTTTGGCTGCGCAGCTAAAGCACGCCGACAGCGATCAGGAATTGGGGCTGGTGCCCAGTGGTCGGCCAATGCGTAACAAAGCCTTGTCCGTTTTGTGCGTGACACCTATTATTCGCAGCAACACGGCCCCCGCCTCTTGGTTCCTAGTGAGCTTACGCGGGGGTTTTTATTTTCCGGCCTGGATCGCCCCGAACCACCCGTTTTCCCACCCGGCCGGTGCTCCCATGTCCGCGATGGACAGCGTGCGGCGCGAATGCTGCGGCGGGAATTTCTGCAAATGCTCCTGTACGCGCACAGGCCACTCGGTGCGTGGGCAAACGACCTTGACCATGTGCCGGGTGATAGCCAGCAGCAGGAAGGGCTTGGCAATCAGCTCCGTCTTGCCGATAAAGTCATCGCACCAGGCCAACTCTCCAAGGTTTGGCAGGCTTGGCTGAACCGTCACGTTTCTATTCCACAAGCGGCTGTGATGGGCGGCAAGGTTGCGTAGGTAGCTGAGCGAACGAACCCAACTTTGGAAGACCTTCCAGTCGTTCACGCCGTACTTGGTGGCGATGTGTTGCTGATCGGCCACCTTCATCATGGCCAGCAACTGGGAGACCGCACCAAAGTCCCAGACCTCGACTGCTACCCAAAGCGGTAGATCGGGGCCGTGCTGGGCGCGGTAGTGTTTGACGAAATCTTCCTTGGACCGCTGCAACAGGCCGTTGTACTTGTCCTTCCAGGCGTCGAAGGTGCTCTTGCCCGTATGCTTGTTGACCTTGCCGGCAAACGAGGGGTGCAGCTCCTTGGCGTCCAGATGAGCGAAGGTATTGCGTTGACCCAGCAGGTAGGCGATGTCGACGCGCAAGGCGATCTCGATACGCTCCAGGGCATCCGTCACCAGCAGGCGCAGTTTTTTGTCGAACAGGTACAGCTCGACGGCATCGACGAACTGGGTATTGGCTTCGAACTGATCGGTACGCACGGCGCGAATGGCTTTGCTTACCGGGTTCTGCTCCAGCTGGAAGACGCGGAATGGATACCAGTAAGCCGTTAGCCGGTAATAGCCAATACGCTCCAGGTAGCTGAGGGCGGCCGCCTCGTCGGTGACCACCATGCCACGCGACTTGAGCAGTTCCAGTTGCTCGGCAAAGGACTTCCATGGCCTGTTATATGCCATTACGCCACCGCTTGCTCGACCAGGGTGCTGGCCAGTTGTTCGTTGAGTTGGCGGGCCTGGGTTAGGCGGGTTTTCAGTTGGTCACAGAGGGCCATTAGCTGATCGACTTTGGCGACGATGCGATGTTGTTCGGCGAGCGGTGGAATCGCCAAAACGATGGGATAGATTTTCCTGCCTGAGATTACTGGCTGAGCTGTCGCGTTTTCCTGCTCCTTGAGGTTCGTTCCTTTTAGAAGCCAGAAGAGGAAATTTTTATAAATATTTTTCTCCGAAAAACTCACAATTAACGCGTTGTCAGTAATCCATGCATTGGCTGGCGTTAAATGTATTGACCCGCAGTAATAGCCAATGCGACCGATAACCAAAGTTTCGTTATCCACGTTAGTTTCATCATGATAGCCAGTAACACCATTGCCACCATAAACAGGAACTCCCCCGTCTGCTTTCATATTTGCGGATACCAGTCCATCACCAGAGGAAACGGAAATAATCTGCTGAAACCGTACCCATTCCCAGCCAACTGGAAGCTCGAACGCCTTTTCAGTGTCATCAATGCTAGGTAGTGCAGCTTGTTTTGCTGATCGCCGACCAGGCACACAACTTGCCCTTTCCTCAGCAATCCGTCTAAGCAATTCACTTGCTGGCTCATCGCTGGGATCTTGCGGCACCAGTTTGCCCATCACGGCCAGTTGCAGCAGGGTTTGTTTGAGGGCGTCGATGCTGGGTTCGGTGGTGAATAGGGTGTGGAAGTGTTTGGTCAGGCGTTGCCAGTTGGTGGCGAAGTCTGGGGCGTCGCTGGCTTGGGTCAGGCTGTCGAGCAGCGCTTGCACCAGTTGGGTGTGGGCGCTTTTGGCGTCGGCCTGCTGGGCTTCCAGACGGTCACACAGGGCCATCAGCTCATCAACTTTGGCGACGATGCGGTGTTGTTCGGCGAGTGGAGGTACTGGCATTACCAGCTTTTCCATTTTCTCTTTGGTCATATGAACCATAGATACGCCATGGCCAGCAGCCTTAATCTCTTGCGTCTGCTCCAACAAGTAGTTGTATAGGTAATGTTTGCTGAGCTGACCTTTTGCGTAAAAATCGAGCTTCCAGATGTGGTAGTGGTATATCGAGCGCTCACCATGCCAAATGAATGGTCCGAAGGACGCAGACCAGGCAAACAGTAAGTCTCCCGGATTGCAGTATTTGTCCTCTTCAAGGGTGAGGGTCGAGTAATACCAATGATTGGATGTAAATAGATTCCCAACCCGCAGGACGGGCGTACCTGCGTCTAGCAGCTCTTCTTTCTTGTAGGCTCTACCATTAAGTACATTCACCACATCTGCAAGTCGAGCCCACGCCCATCCCGCCGGCAGCTCAAATGCTGGGGCTTCGGCATCTCTTTCAGACAGCGGTTTCTGTTTCTTGATCTTGCCCTCAGCCACCAACCTCGCCTTTTCCTCAGCAATCCGCTTAAGCAACTCACTGGCCGGCTCATCACTGAGATCTTGCGGCAGCAACTTACCGCGCACGGCCAGCTCCAGAATCAGCTCGCGCAGCTTCTTGATGCCATTGGGCGCACCGGCCAGCAGCGGCAGGTTGTCGGTGAGCAACGCCGTCATACCTGGCGCTCCTCTTTACTAGAGGCGAGGGCTTCAGCCAGCACCGCTTTCAGCTGATCGCGCAGGTCGCTGATTTCGCCTTGCAGGCTGGCGTAGTTGCGCAGCAGTTCGTCCGGGTCGTGGCTGATCTGCTCGCCGATATGCGGGTTTTTGCAGTCCAGGTTCCAGTTGCGCGCTTGCAGCTCTTCAACGCTGACTTGCCAAGCGAATTCATTCTCCACTCGTGCGGCAAAACCATCGGCCTCGTTGCCCCACCAGTCTTGTTCCACGGCGAATTCTTCGATACGCATGGGCCGGGTCTTGGAGTAGTTCTTTACCCCGGCTGGGTACTGGTGCTCGTAGAACCACACCTGTTTGGTCGGCGTGCCTTTGGTGAAGAACAGCAGATTGGTCTTGATGCCGGTGTAGGGGTTGAACACGCCGTTGGGCAGGCGAACGATGGTGTGCAGGTTGCACTCGGTCAGCAGCTTTTCCTTGATGCGGCTTTTGATGCCTTCGCCGAACAGAAAGCCATCGGGCAGCACCACGGCGGCGCGGCCACCGTCTTTAAGCAACTGCATGATCAGCACCAAGAACAAATCGGCGGTTTCGCGGGTGCGGAAGGCGGCGGGGAAGTTGGTTTCGATGCCGTCTTCTTCCATGCCGCCGAACGGCGGGTTGGCAACGATGCAGTGAACGCGCTCGCTCGGCCCCCAGCTGATCAGCGGTTTGCTCAGGGTGTTGTCGTGGCGGATCTGGCTGGGCACTTCGATGCCGTGCAGGATCATGTTGGTGGTGGCCAGCAGGTGCGGCAGCGGCTTTTTCTCCACGCCAAAGATGCTGGCTTGTAGGGTGCGTTCGTCTTCGGCGGTTTTTACATAGCGGCTGCGTTTGTGCTCGATGGCGCAGGTGAGAAAGCCGCCCGTGCCGCAGGCCGGGTCCATGACCTTCTCGTCCAATTTTGGATCGACCATGCGCACCATAAATTCGGTGACCGGGCGCGGGGTGTAGAACTCGCCGGCGTTGCCGGCGTTCTGCAGGTCGCGCAGCAGTTGCTCGTAGAGGTTGCCGAACTCGTGGCGTTCCTGGGCTTTGTTGAAGTCCACGCCCTCCTGAATCTTGTTGACCACCTGGCGCAGCAACTGGCCGGACTTCATGTAGTTGTAGGCGTCTTCAAACACGTTACGCACCACGAAGGCGGATGGCGTGTTGCTGTAGTCGCCGAGATTTTGCAGGGTCGGGAAGAGCATGCCGTCGATAAATTCCTTCAGCTCATCGCCGGTCATGCCTTCAGGATCGGCCGCCCAGGTGCGCCAGCGGCAGCTGTCGGGGATGGGCGACTTGTAGTTGTCGTCCATCAGCTCCCATTCCAGCTCGCGGTCATCGAAGATCTTGAGGAATAACAGCCAGACCAACTGGCCGATGCGCTGGGCGTCGCCATCGACACCGACGTCTTTGCGCATGATGTCCTGGATGGATTTGATGGTGGAGCTGATCGACATGGGTATCTCACTGACGTACTGCAAAAAGGGATTCATGGCATCAGGCAGCAAGTTGCTGCCTGTGCCGAATAACGGGGTGGCACCTTAACTGGCGTAAAGCGCGTCTTCCAGTTCATGGATGGCCTTGTTGTAACCGACCTTACCGCCAAAGGCGTTGACCAACTCCATAGGGGCGCCAAGCTGGCTGAACGGGTCGAGCTGGAGGATTTTGATGTCCTCGATATGCTCGATGCCGG
>DAITLT010000105.1:0-9863 GCA_036835505.1 Pseudomonas sp. | reverse complement strand
CCGCGCCAGCAACTCGGCGCGTGCGCTGGCGGGCAGGTGGACGAACAAGTCCGGTAGTTGCTTGCCCAGTTCGGCGCCGTACAGCAGCAGGTCATCACGGCTGAACTGCTTGCTCATTTGCAGATAATCCAGGGCGCTGGCGGTCAGCATAGCGGCGGCGGCCTTGGCCTCCTGCAGGCCCTTGAGGCGCACCGGGTTGCGCTGCTCGGTGGGCGACAGGGTGGTCCAGAACTCGGTGGTGAGGGTGAATAGCACCGCCTGCTGGCGCATCGAATAGCTCATCAGGCCCAGGGCTTCGGCGCCGTAGGGTTGCTGTTTGGCGGCAAAATCAAAGTACAGACGCATCAGCTCCTTGAGTTGCAGGAGCACCTCGCGGGCCTCGTTCTGGCGCAGCTCCAGCGGCGCGTAGATATTCAGTTGCGGCTTGAAATTTTCCTCGCTGACCAGGCGCAGGTAGATCGGCCCGGTGAATTCGCCGCTGCGCCGGGGCAGGGCATTGGCCTGGGTCTTGTCGATTTTTTCCAGGGCAACAAGCAGTTGCCGGTAGTCGTGGCTGTTCCACGGGCGTTGCACGTCGGGAATTTTCTCCCCGAGGTAGAACAACTCGGCGGCCCGCAAGGGCGCGCCGACAACCAGCAAAAGGATGGCCAGCGGCCAGAGCAGGCGGCGTGTTAGCTTCATCGGTGATCAACAATCCAGAGGGTGAGGGCGAGGCCAAGAGTAACCAGCTCGATGACCGTCGTCACCCGCGCCTTGGTTGGGAGCAGGCAATGATGCAACTGGAGGGCGCGCAGCCCGGTGCGGTGCGTGCGGTATTCGAGGATCTGGGTGGCTACGGTGCGGTGGCGCGCGAGCAGGGCGGTGCGGAGGGGCCGCTGGTTGGCCATCTGCAGCGCACCAATATCCAGTTGGCGGCGATTCCGGTATTCGCCGGCAAGGGCCTGGCCGATACCACGGTGAATGATCTGCTGGCGGCGGCCAAGGTGTCGCGGCGCACCTTTTATAAGTATTTCAACAACAAGATGGATGTGCTCGAAGGCATCTACCAGACCGCCGTGTCGTTGCTGCTGGCGCGCTTTCGCGACATGCAGCACGCCACCGGCAGCGCGCCGGCCTGGTTGCGCAGCATGGTCGCGCTGTTTTTCGATTATCACCTGGCCGTTGGGCCGATCATTCGCCTGATGCAGGAGGAAGCCTTGCGCGCCGACTCGCCCCTGGCGGCCCATCGGCAGCGGGCACACCTGGAAATGCTCGAGTTGCTGAGCGAACGCCTGCACGATCAGGATGCGCCCCGTGACCCCTTGACCTATCGGGCGTTGATCTGGGCCCTGGAGGCCGCCTCGCTGGAGCTGCTCGGCAGTGCCGCGACGCGTGCGCAGATCGAGCGGGCCAAGGCGGTGCTGGGCGATTTGCTGATCGCCTCGCTGTGCCCGACGGCCTGAGCGACACACCCTTTGGTTGGGGCAAGGCCACGCGGCGCATGCTCTGATAGCCGTTCATAACAACAAAAATGCTGAGGTGCCTGCATGTCCAATGTTCAAACTGCCCTGCAACCGCCGTTGGCGGTCGGGCTCGCGCGCCTGGGTTTTGGTCCGTTGGCGCTGGCCGACTTGAAAGACCGCTATGCCCACCCGGACAGCGGTTCGCGGTTTATCGAACTGGGCGGTTTTAATCTGCATTACCGCGATGAAGGCGATCGCAACAAGCCGGCCCTGGTGCTGATCCATGGGGTTGTTGCCTCGTTGCACACCTGGGATGACTGGCTGCCGGCCTTTGCCGACGACTACCGGGTGATTCGCTTCGACGTGCCGGGTTTCGGCCTCACCGGCCCGGCCCGCGATGGCGTTTATTCGGCCGAGCGGATGCTTGAGGTGTTCGATCTGCTGCTCGATCACCTGGGCGTCAGCCAGGCGTCCCTGGTTGGCAACTCTTTGGGCGGCTATCTGGCCTGGAACTATGCGGTGCTCAAGCCGGCGCGGGTGAGCCGCCTGGTGCTGATCGATCCGGCCGGTTATCCGATGGCCAAGGTGCCGTGGATGATCGCCTCCGCCGCCCTGCCTGGCGCTACCCTGGCCATGCCGCTGTGGATGCCGCGGGCGTTGATCGCCCAGGGCGTCAAGGAGGTTTACGGTGATCGCGGGCGGATCAAGCCGGGGGTGATCGAGCGCTATTACGACCTCAGCCGTCGCCCTGGCAATCGCAAGTCGATGCTGCAGATCTTCCGTGTGCTGCTGCAGGTCAATCGGGATGAGCTGCACAACACCCCGGCACGGGTGGCGCAGATCAAGGCGCCCACCCTGCTGCTGTGGGGCGAGCGTGATCAGTGGATTTCACCCGAACATGTCGCCCTGTGGCAGCGTGATCTGCCGGGTATCCAGGTGCAGGTGTATCCCGGTGTCGGGCATATCCCCATGGAAGAAATCCCGGCCCAGAGCGCCGCCGATGTTCGGCGCTTTTTGCAGGGTTAAACCGGCCGTTGCAGCGATAGCGCTCGCCGTAGGATGGCGTGGAGCGCAGCGATACCCATCAGGCATTTATGCGCAGTTGGTATTTGATGAGTTTTGATGGGTATCGCACGCTCAACCCATCCTACGGTTACCCGATGGCATCTCCACACTGCTGCCAAAAAAGCCCCTCGCGGGGCTTTTTGCTTTCAGGCGACAGCTGGGATGGCTGGCTCGAACTCGTCGCGGTACTGCTCAACCAGGTGCAGATTGTTGTGCTGCCAGGGGTGGAAGCCGGCCTTGTAGAAGTCGGCATAGGCGCCGACCAGTTGGCGGAAGATGCCGTTTTTGCCCCACAGCCAAACCAGGCCGTCACGCCAGACCCGCCAGTTCCACAGCAGGCCGTCGCGCTTGAGCATATGGATCAAGCCCTTGCTGGTGTCGAGGGTGAAAAACAAGGTGCTCTGCAACATGGCCCGGCGCAGCAGCCATTTATTGCCGCTGACCTGCTGGAACACATCGAAGGCCACGGCCTTGTGTTCGGTTTCTTCCAGGGCATGCCAGCGCCACAGCTTGGCCATGGCCGGGTCGGCGCCGGCGGTCCATTGCGGGTTGCGCAACACGGCATCGGCCATGATCGCGGTCAGGTGCTCCACCGCGGTGGTGGCCGCCAGTTGCAGCTCGGCCGGCAGGTGTTTCTGGACAAAGCCCAGGCGCCGCTTGAGGCCGCGCTCCAGGTAGTCAACGTCATAGCCCAGATCGCGCAGACGCTGGCTGTAGACCAGGTGCTCGCGGCTGTGATGGCCTTCCTGGCCGATAAAGCCGCGGATCTGCTCATTCAGGGTGGCGTCGCTGATTTGCTCGCGAAACAGGCGCACCGAATCGATAAAAAAGCGCTCGCCATCGGGGAACAGCACCGACATGGCATTGAACAGGTGGGTCTTGAACGCATCGCCGCCGTGCCAGTGGCGCGGCAGGGGGCTGGGCAGGGCAAAGTCCAGGTGGCGTGGGCGAATCTGCAAGCCGGGCGGCGTGGTGCTGAGCATGGCAATTCCCTGTCAATAAACAAAACCTAGAGTCTTGACTCTAGGCTTGTTGGCGGGGGCGGCCAAGGTTATCTTCTGCCAATATTCGGGTCATATCCGGCCAGAAAAAACATAAGAATAACAAGATGAAACTGCCGCTTAATCTCACCACCGAGTTGGTGCCTTTGACCTATGTCGAGGCCCTGCTGGAGTTGGCACACAGCTTTGGCGTCGAGCGCGAGGCGCTGTTTGTCGCCGCACGGGTCAAGCCCCAGGTGTTGCAGCACCCCAACGGGCGAGTGGCGTTTATCGACTTCAACCTGCTCGCCATTGCCGCCTTGCAGGCCTGCCATGAGCCGGCGCTGGGGCTGTTGCTGGGCCAGCGCCTGAATGTGTCCAGCCACGGCATTCTCGGTTACGCGGTGCTGGCCAGCGCCAACCTCGGTCAGGCCATCCAGTTCGCCTTGAAGTATTACCGGGTGCTGGGTCTGACCTTCGATCTGGAGTTGATCGAGCACCCCGAACGCTTGGAGTTACGGGCCATCGAGTCGATGCCCATGGGCCCGCTGACGCGTTTTGCCGCCGAGGGGCTGCTGGCCAGCCTGTACAGCATCGCGCGCTTTCTCGTCGGGGTTGATCTGCACGGCCTGAGCGTGGGCTTTGCCCATCCGGCGCCAGCCTATGCCGAGCGCTACCGCGAGATCTTCGGGGTGGCGGCGCAGTTCGATCAGCCCTGGCATTCGCTGAGTATGCCCACGCGCTATCTGGCCCAGCCGATGGCCCTGGCCAATCCCGGCACCGTGCAGATGTGCGAGCAGCAATGCGAGGCTCTGCTGGCCACCCTGGATGTGCAGGAAGGTTTGTTGACCCGTGTGCGGCGTTTGCTGCTGGCCCGGCCAGGGGATTTTCCCAGCCTGGAACACGCGGCCAGGGCGTTGCACACCAGCAGTCGCAGCCTGCGTCGGCATTTGTCTGCGCTTGGCACCAGCTACCAGCAGGTGCTCGATGAGGTGCGCAAACGCCTGGCGCTGCAGTACCTGGGCACCACCCATTTGCCGTTGTATGAGATTGCCTTTCTGCTGGGCTTTAGCGACCCGTCGAATTTTCGCCGGGCGTTCAAGAAGTGGACCGGCAAGACACCCGGCGACTACCGCCGCGATAGTTGAATCGCCCGGCGTTCATTGCCCGCCCAGCGGCGCAAACAAGGCCTGCAACTCCTCTTCGCCGAGTGCCAGTTGGCCCAGTCCCTGGCTGTCCAGCAGGCCGCGGGCGAGGCTGGCCTTGTTCTGTTGCAACTGCTGGATTTTCTCTTCCAGGCTGCCGCGGGCGATCAGCTTGTAGACGAACACCGGCTTGTCCTGGCCGATGCGGTAGGCGCGGTCGCTGGCCTGGGCTTCCACCGCCGGATTCCACCAGGGGTCGAAGTGGATCACGGTGTCGGCGGCGGTCAGGTTGAGGCCGGCGCCGCCGGCTTTCAGGCTGATCAGAAACACCGGCACCTGGCCGCTCTGGAACTGCTCAACCGGGGTGCGCCGGTCCTGGGTGCTGCCGGTGAGTTTGACGTAGCCGATCTGCCGCGCCTGCAGTTCGCTTTCGATCAGCGCCAGCATCGAGGTGAACTGCGAGAACAGCAGCACCCGGCGGCCGGCGGCGGTCAATTCATCGAGCATTTCCAACAGGCTGCTGAGCTTGCCCGAGTCGCGGCTGTCGAGGTCGCTGGATGGCTCGTCCAGCAGGCGCAGGTCGCAGCAGCACTGGCGCAGGCGTAGCAGGGCTTCGAGGATGACGATCTGGCTGCGCGCCAAGCCCTGGCGGGCGATCTCGGCGCGGACTTTCTGGTCCATGGCCAGGCGTAGGGTTTCGTAGCGGTCGCGCTGGGCGGCGGTCAGCTCGACCCAGTGGGTGATTTCGCTTTTTGCCGGCAGCTCGGTGGCCACTTGCTCCTTGCTGCGGCGCAGCAGGAAGGGCCTGATCCGCCCCTGCAAGTGCGTCAGGCGCTGGGTGTTGGCCTGCTTCTCGATCGGCGTGCGGTAGTCGCGCTGGAAGCTCTTGCTGTCGCCGAGCCAGCCGGGCATGAGGACGTTGAACAACGACCAGAGCTCGCCCAGGTGGTTTTCCAGCGGTGTGCCACTCAGGCACAGGCGCTGTTCGGCCTGGATCTGCGCCAGGGCGAGGGCGGCCTTGCTGCGCGGGTTCTTGATGTTCTGCGCTTCATCGAGAATCAGCAGGTGGTAGCGCTGGGCGTTGAGCAGGGCGAGGTCGCGGGGCAGCAGGGCGTAGGTGCTGAGGATCAGGTCGTGGGCGCCGATCTGACTGAATAGCGCACGGCGTTTACTGCCGTGCAGGGCCAGCACGCGCAGCTCCGGGGCAAAGCGCGCGGCTTCGTCCTGCCAGTTGGCGATCAGGCTGGTGGGCATCACGATCAGCGCCGGTGCAGTCAGGCGCCCGGCCTGTTTCTCGGTGAGCACATGGGCGAGGGTCTGCACGGTTTTGCCCAGGCCCATGTCATCGGCCAGCACCCCGCCCACGCGCAGCTCACGCAGGGTCTGCATCCAGGCCAGGCCTTCCAATTGATAAGGCCGCAGGGTTGCGCGCAGGCCGCTGGGCGCGCGGATGGCCTGCTGCGGCAGCTGTTGCAGACGGCTGGCGAAGTCACGCAACTGCTCGCCACCCTGCCAGTGCAGAGCCGGGCCCTGGGCCAGGGTCTGCAGGCGTGCGGCATCGGCACGGGGCAAGCGCAAAGGCTCGCTGCCGGCCAGCGGGTCACGGAAGAACAGCTCGCCGAGGGTCGCCAGCAGCGGTTTCAAGCGGGCAAAGGGCAGGCCGACGCGGCGTTTGTCCGGCAGGCTGACGGTTAACAAGTCGCTGTCCGGGCGCTTGGCCACGGCGTCGCCATTCAGCAGCCAGGGCGTACGCCGAATCGCCTGCAGCAGAATCGGCAACAGGCTGATGCGCTGGCCGTCCAGCTCGATGCCCAGCTCCAGGTCGAACCAGTCGTGCTCCGGGGCTTCGTCGATCTGCGCGTACCAGTCGTCCACTTCCTGCAGGTTGAACTGGAAGTCCGGGCGCACCAGCACCTGCCAGCCGGCGGCGCGCAGCTCGGGCACGCGCTGCTGGTAGAACTGCAGCCAGGCGCCATCGCTGTCCAGCTCGAAGGGTTCGCCGGCTTCGGCTGGCAGCGCCTCGCTTTGGCGCAGCGACACCTGCAGCCCGGCGTCTTCCAGGCAGCGGCGCAGGCGCGCTTCGGCCGCAGCATCACGAATGATGCGCAGTGTCAGGGTTGGGCTCTGGCGCACCAGCAGGTCCTTGGCCGGTTTGCCGAAGGTGCGCTGGCCCTGATACTCGAAGGCCAGGGCGGCGCGGTGCTGGGTCTGTTCGTGCATGCGGCCCTTGCGCGCATCGAAGTGCATGCGCACATGGCTGCCGAGGCTGAGCACGGCGCTCGGCTGCAGGCCTTCCAGGCGCTCTTCCACCTGTGGCTGGCGGGCGATTTTGCTCGGTGGCGGCGGCATTAGAGGCAATGGCGGCGGTGGCAGGCCGGCTTCTTGTTGGGCCTGCAGGGTGAGCAGGGCGGCGACCACATGCTTGCAGTTGTAGCGCACCGGGCAGCCGCAATGGCCGTCGATGCGCCAGCCGAACGCCTGGGCCTGCAACTGGATGCGTTGTCGGTAGACCTGGCCGCCGCTGCCGCGACAACTGGCCATCAGGATTTGTTGATGGAGGCTGAGCAACTGACTGCGGCCTTCGCCGGCATAGCGCAGGCCACGGTCGAAGTGGCCGCCGCCGATGCTGGCGCGCCAGTCGTCCTGGTGCAACTGCGAAATATCCAGGGTCATCGGGCGTGCCTCGCGGGCGATAGGTCGAATCGAGAAGCCGAATAGACGCAAAGCCGGTGAGTCTGGCACAGCCTTGGGCAGATTGGCAGGCCGTTGAAAAATGCGCCCGATCAGTGCGCCAAGGCCTGGCGATACAGCCCCGGCGCGGCGCCAAAGGCCTGGCGAAAGCGGTTGCTGAAGTGGCTGGCGCTGGCAAAACCACAGCTCAGGGCAATCTCGCCCAGAGCCAGGCGGCTGTGCTGCAATAAGTGCGCGGCGCGCTGCAGGCGGCGCCTGAGCACATAACGATGGGGCGCGAGGCCGACGCTGAGCTGGAACATGCGCGCAAAGTGATAGGGCGACAGCGCCACCCGCTGCGCCAACGCGTCGATGCTCAGTGGCTGGTCGAGGTGTTGCTCGATGTAATCCAGCAGGTCTTTGCGCTGGTGCGCGGCCAGCCCGCCCTTGACCTGTAGGTCCTGGCGGCGGCCGCTGTGGCTGAGCAGGCTGTGATCGAGAATCGCGCAGGCCAGGCTGGAGCACAGCAGGCGCTCCGCCGGCTCGTCCCAGTCGAGCTGGCTGAGGGCGCGAAAGCGGGCGGTTTGCAGCGGCTCATCGATAAAGGTGCGCTCATGCAGCCGGGTTTCGCGCGGCTCGCGGTCGAGCAGGCGCACGGCGCCGAGGGCAAATTGCTCGACATCAAAGTACAGGTGAATAAAGCGCAGTTCGCCGTTCACCACCCAGGCCGACTGATGCTCGGCCGGCAAGATGCACAGTTTGTCCGGGGCGCCTTTGTGGCCCGGCTGATCACGGCGAAAAGTGCCCAGGCCACCGTCCAGATAACAGCCGATGGTGTGATGGCCCGGCGTGCTGTAACCCGTGGCGTCATGGGCGTTGGCCCACACCGCCAGCGCCATGCCTTCGCCCACCTGGGCGCTACGCTCAAGCGTGGCGCGTGAATGGCTGAGGGTATTGAACACCTGGAAGTGGGCTAGCGCGGGCATGGGCGGCTCCTGTTGGCGCCCATGCTAACGCGGCAAACGCCGACCGCCACGCGCCCACGACAAATAAACGCAAGATTGCGCAAGGGCCGGCCCCTAAGGCGCGGTGTTTGTTGTAGCCCGAATAACATCCGGGAGGCTTGCTGCTCTGTAGGTCGTCCCCGGATTTGATCCGGGCTACGTCAGTGCCGCTTTAAGTGAGCGGCATTGCCCCCATGCACCGAACCCTGGGGCATTGTGCGGTTTGTTGATTTTTACCCTCGGCCAGCGCCGTGATTGCAGGCAGAATCAAGGCATCAGATCACAAGGAGTTAGTCATGCGCGGTTTTCTCGTAATGCCCCTGGCGTTGCTGCTGGGGGGCTGTGACCTCAACGAACCTGCCGACCCCGAAGGCCAGGGCGCCTGGCTGACCCTCGGGCACAGCGGCGTGGCCAGCGCCTTTATTCGTTTTGACAGCGGCGAAACCGAAAAATGGACGGCGCCGTTTACGACCCGCTTTGTTGGCGACGGCCAGTCCCTGGAAATCATCCTCAAGACCGAGCGCTGCGGCGATCTGCAGTTTCTCTCGGTGCTCGGCAGTGCCGAACTCAAACCCATCAGCAACAGCCCCGCCGCCGGCCGCGCACTGCCGTGCCGACTCAACAGCGCCGACGCACCGCGCTGGACGCTGCTGACCAAGGTGGTGAACTCGAAGCAGGAATAGGGCCTGCGCAGCAGGCTTCCCCTCAGCGTTGATCAATGCTCATTGCTGAGTAGCAATGAAAATAGGGTTTCCCTGGGGGTTTGTTCACTGCCATGAGCCGTAGGGAATACCGTGCTGTTCGATATAGGCTTTGGATGCCTCTGAAAGAGGGCGGTGACGACCTCCTGAGGTGCCTCCATATGGCCCCTTCGGCTCGATGTCTGCCTGGGCGTGGAAGACTTCGATATGCTTGCCGCAGGTGCTCATCACCCAGCCCTTGACCACGCCACCGGGGGCCAAGCCAATGGCCAGCGCCTCGCGGTACTCACTGGCAGGGCAGGGAGGCTCAAGCCGCTCACTCATCAGCGCTCTGGCTCGCTCGGGAATCTCCACGATAATTCGATAGGTCTGCGGTTCGGCCAGTGATTGCCAGCGCACATAGAGGCGTTTCGGCAGGTCTGCGTCGTTAACGTAGCGGCCGGCGCCCCAGTTTTCTCTCCAGCCCTTGGCATTACCGCTGCCGTCCTTGGGTAGATGTACCGAGACCGTTCCGCCGCCCATATTGAAGAATTTTTGCCCGCGAATATCTTCCACATCGGCGGCCTCCACCCAGACTTCCATGTAGTCGGGGGCCAGAAAGCCCAACCGCCAGTATTTATAGGGCAGGTTGCCGGGGCCTCTGCCGGCATGGGCGCAGCCGCTCAGTAGGGTAACGGCCAGGCAGAGCAGTAGGGCTTTGTTTGTGGGTTGGTTCACTGCCATGAGCCGTAGGGAATACCGTGCTGTTCGATATAGGCTTTGGATTGATCCGAAAGAAAATAATACTCACCTTCAGATTTTCCTCCATATGGCCCCTTCGGCTCGATGTCTGCCTGGGCGTGGAAGACTTCGATAT
>DAITLT010000104.1:907-9958 GCA_036835505.1 Pseudomonas sp. | reverse complement strand
TAACCATTACCTGCGTCCTGCGCCTAACCGGGGACCATTTCTCGCAGCAACGCGGTTCGTGATGAAACGGGAACAGACCCTAACAACAATCGCGCAAAGCCTGCCCTACTGTCACAGGCTTATGGCCCAACCACGGCGCCGCACTCAGGCATCAGCGGGGCGTACTGCAGGGCCCGCGCGCAATCGACTTCGGCGGCCAGCACCAGCCAGGACGGCAGCTGGCGCTGCCATTCCACCACCACCGGCCGCGTGCCGATGCGCCGGAGCAGCTCGGCATACAGCGTCCAACTGGCATCGCTGATCACGCTGGCCTGCTCATTTACCAGCAGACAGGCACCACTGGCCATGGGTAGTTGGCTATAGCCCGCCAGATGAATTTCACCGATCTGCGCGACAGGCAGACGGCGCAGGTAGTCCTCGGGGCTGCCGCCACAGTTATGGCAACTGATCAGCAGATTGCCAATATCCAGCAGCAGGCCGCAGCCCGTGCGCCGGCAAAGCGCATGGAGAAAATCCGCTTCATGCAGGTCACTGTCCGCCAGGCGCACATAGGCCGGCGGGTTCTCAATCAGCAGTTGATGGCCCAGGGCCGTTTGCAACTGATCGACATGCTCGACCAGGCGTTGCAGGGTGCTGGCGTTGTACGCCAGGGGCAGGTTGTCGCCGAGCAGGCTGGTGGCGGGCGGCGCGCAGCCCAGATGGGCGGACACCAGCGCCGGTGGATAACGCCGGCAGAGCTGCAGCAACGCCTGCATATGCTCACCATCCAGCGGCTTGGCGCCCCCCAGGGACAAGCCAATGCTGTGTACCGACAACGGCAACAACTGACACAAGGCGAGGAGCTGCCCATGGGCGACGGCATCGCTGGCAAAATACGCCTCGGCCTGGATTTCAAAAAAATCCAGGCGCTGCGGATCGGCCAAGATCGCGGCGCCGTGTGCGTGTTGCAACGCCACCCCGGCACCGTGCAACAGCGAGTGGCTGTTCATTCTTTTACCTCGGCACTCACAACGCCTGGCATGTCGTTAAGGGCGCACCAGGGGCGTCAATGACCCTGTGCCGTGGGGTGTCTCAATATGGCTACAGGTTCCCGCCGGCACCAACTTCCAGGCATTGCCTTGGTAATCAACCTTCGAAGAGCCTGCACACGAGGTTCCGGCACCTGCGGCACAGTCATTTTGCCCAGCCTTGGCGATGCCATAGCATTTCTCCTGGCCGGCATTTACCCCGCCCTCGGCCGCACTTACTGAGTGACTGATCAGCATCGCGGCTGACAGAGACAGCACCAGGGATGCATTAAAATTTCGCCGATTCATCTTTATTCCTCTTCACAGTGGTTTTATTGCATGCGCGCAAGAGCCCGCTGAACGGCCGGGCGCTCACTGATTGTCGTCACCCAGGCTGCTACGGCTGGGAACTTGCTCAGTTCGACACCGCCGTAATGGGCCATGCGCAGCCAGGAAAAATTCATGATGTCGGCCAGGGAATACTCGCTGCCGGCCAGCCACGGCTGCTCACGCAAGCGCGCCTCAAGCACGCCGGTTAAGCGCAAGGCCTCGCCGCGAAAGCGCTCAATCGCCAGCGAGCAAGGCGCCTGGGTGGAACGCAGAAACCAGCCGGCCTGACCAAACATCGGCCCGACACTGGCAACCTGCAAAAACAGATACTCCATGGCCCGCAGCCGCTCCAGCGGATCACGGGGCAGCAAGGCGCCGGCCTTCTCGGCCAGGTAAAGCACGATCGCTCCGGACTCGAACAGACTCACCGTCTGCCCAGCCGGGCCCTGATGATCAACGATCGCCGGGATGCGCCCATTGGGATTGATGGCGAGAAACGCCGGACGACTCTGCTCCCCTGCCGCCAGGTCGATCGGGATGAGCCGATACGCCAGGCCCAGCTCCTCCAGAACAATCGGCACCTTGATGCCGTTGGGCGTAAAGGCGCTGTAGACCTCGATCATTGCGGCGTCCTCAGGCATTGCTCGGGGTCGGCATGCTCGATACAGCCATTGCCGCTCGAACCTACACCCTCAGCGGCCAAGCGCTTGCGCCAGTAACCACTGAGCAGGTGATCCAGCGCCAGGCGCCCAGGGCCTTGGCTCAGCAACAGCAATAACGCCACCGCCCAGGTGCCGTGGGTCGGCCAGGCTGCGGGGTAGACAAACAGCTGAATCACCAGGGTCATGCCCAGCAAGCCCAGGGCAGCCAGCCGCGTGCCCAGGCCCAGGAGCAGCAATAGCGGCAACAGGTGCTCGGCAATCGCGGCCAACAGGGCGGCGCTGGATGGCGCCAACAAGGGCAGCCGGTATTCGTTTGCAAACAGAAAGAGGGCGCTGTCATTAAGCTGCCAGCCATCCACCTTGGTGCGCCCGGATTGCCAGAAAATCGCGGCCGGGGCGACTCGCGCCAACAACAATAAGGCGTCGCGGCCCAGGGCCGGCAGACGCTGTAACAGAGGACAGGTAGGCATATCCAACTCCAGATCGGCGCAAACAGCCTGACACCCCGGCGGAGTGTCAGGTCAGGATTGATTACAGCGTGTTAGCCGCCTTGTCCTGGATCGCCGGCCAGTTGGCATTGGCCTTGGCGATGTTGCCCGGCACATCCTCTGACCACTTCTTGAACACATCGGCGTTAACGTTCAGGTACAACTTGCCATCGACCACCTTGTACTGGCTTGGATCCACATCCAGCTTCTTGCCCAGGGCCGCACCCATGGCGCAGTAGCCGCCATATTGCGGGGCGAACTTGCCCGGATCAGCCTGGAAGGCTTGCAGGTTCGCCGCGTTGGCAAAGTAATAGGTCGCCCCGGCATGGCTGGCGGCAAAACGCTTGTCACCTTGCACTGGTTGGCCCTTGAAATAGGACACGCTGTCATAGCCCTTGAGGATGACCTGGGCCGCATCGACGTTGATCGAAGAGGTCGAGGCCTCGTCATAGGCAAAGCTGCTGGTCGCGGTCAGCAAAGCGCCGGCACCCAGGGACAGGGCAACGGCCAGGGAGCTGGCGATAAACGAATTTTTCAGGCTCATGGGGTAATTCCTTATTGACGCAATCGAGTGGGGTTGAGTGCGTCGAAACCAACTGCGTTCGACGTGGAGCCACTCTAGGTCGCAACGCCAAGGAGATGAACGGCCGCCGCCAACAAGGCTCTATTGCAGAAAATGAAACAAATCCCGCACACTCGGCGCAGATCACCAGGAGCCGCCAATGGATCGTTTTCAGGAAATGCAGGTGTTTTTGGCCGTCGCCGAAGAGCAAGGCTTTGCCGCCGCCGCGCGGCGCCTGAACCTGTCGCCGCCCAGCGTGACCCGCGCCGTGGCGGCCCTGGAAGAGCGCATCGGCACCCTACTGCTGGCCCGCACCACGCGCAGCGTGCATGTCACCGAGGCCGGCCAGCGCTATGTGGAAGACTGCCGACGGATTCTCGCCGAACTGGAAGAAGCCGAAGAGTCCGCTGCCGGCAGCCACGCCATCGCCCGTGGGCAATTGACTCTCTCGGCGCCGGTGCTGTTTGGCGAACTGTTTGTCACCCCGCTGATGATCGACTACCTGGCCCAGCACCCGTCCGTGACCATCAAGGCCTTGCTGGTGGACCGGGTGGTGAGCATGGTCGATGAAGGCATCGACGTGGCCATCCGCATCGGCAATCTGCCCGACAGCGGCCTGCATGCCGTGAAAGTCGGCGAGATGCGCCGGGTGATCTGTGCGGCACCGACTTATCTAAATGAACACGGCCGCCCGCAACACCCCGACGAACTGCTCCAGGCGCAATTGGTGGTCGCCACCAGCAGCCCGCTGCTGAGTAACTGGGAATTCAGCGGCCCTGACGGCGCCATCAGCACTCGTCCGCAGCCACGCCTGCTGGTCACCGCCAACCAGGCGGCGATCAATGCCGCCAGCCTGGGTTGGGGGTTGACTCGCGTACTGTCTTATCAGGTGGCCAGCAAGGTGGCGGCCGGCGAGTTGGAAATTGTCCTGCAGGACTTCGAGCAAGCTCCCCTGCCCATCCATGTGGTCTATCAGAGCGGTCGCAAGGTGCCGGCCAAGGTACGCACCTTTGTCGATTTCTGCAGTGCGCAATTGAGCCAGTCCCGCGCACTCAACCCTGACGGGCGGAACTGAACAGGATGGATCGTCACCATGAGATGCGGGTTTTCCAGGCGGTGGTCAGCGACCTCAGCCTGGCGGCCGCAGCGCGCCGCCTGAATATCTCCGCCCCCACCGTGACCCGCGCGATTGCCGCACTGGAACAACGCCTGGGCACGCCACTGCTGCAGCGCAGCACCCGTGGGGTGAGCCTGACCGAGGCCGGCGAGCGCTTTGCCGGTGACTGCCAGCGCATCCTGCAGGAGGTTGCCGAGGCCGAAGCCTCGGCCAGCGGCCTGCATGCCGAGCCGCGTGGCCATCTGCACCTGGCCATGCCGCTGCTGTTTGGCCAGCAGATCATGACCGCCACCCTGCTCGACTATCTGCAGGCTTACCCCCATGTGCAGATTTTTGCCCAGTACCTGGACCGCTTTCCCAACCTGCATGAAGAAGGCGTCGATGTTGCGGTGCTGGTTGGTGCCCTGGCGGACTCCTCGCTATTCACCTTGCAGGTCGGCAGCATTCGCCGGGTGGTCTGCGCCAGTCCGGACTACCTGCAACGCCATGGCATACCGCAGCGCCCGCAGGATTTGTCCGCCCAGCAGATCATCCACTCCAGCGCCGATGCGCGCCTGCCGGAATGGCGCTTTCAGGAGCAGGACAAGCCGCTCACCGTGAGCCTGCGCCCACGCCTGATCTGCGCCACCAACCAGGCGGCGATCGTCGCCGCCTGCAACGCGGGCGGGGTGATCCGCTGCATGAGTTACCAGGTCCATGACCTGCTCGAGCAAGGCCGTTTGACTCGTCTGCTACAGGCCTATGAGCCGGCGCCCTTGCCGGTGTATCTGGCCTACCGGGAGGGGCGCAAGGCGGCCGCACGGGTGCGCAGCTTCGTCGATCTGGCCGTCAGCCGGCTGCGCGAACATCCCGCCCTGCGTTAACCCGGCAGCCCAACCGTGCGCCGTCAGCGGCGCTTTATTGCAATAGATGAAACAAAGGATTGCCATTTATGGCGATTCCATCGACACGCATGCAAAGCGAAGATGGCTCCACCAGCACGGCAGCCCCGGCACCCCGCCAGCCCGTCCTGTGTCTTCTACTGACTTGCGGAGTCCATCATGTCCAACGCCATCAAACTGTTCCGTCACCCGCTGTCCGGCCACGCCCATCGTGTCGAGTTGCTGCTCTCGCTGCTCAAGCTGCCGACTGAGTTGGTCTTCGTCGATCTGGCCAAGGGCGCCCATAAGCAAGCCGAGTTTCTCGCCATCAACCCCTTTGGCCAGGTGCCGGCGATTGATGACAACGGCAGCGTATTGAGCGACTCCAACGCCATCCTCGTGTACCTGGCGAAGAAGTACGACAGCAGCGGCCGCTGGCTGCCGGCAGAACCACTTGCCGCCGCCAAGGTGCAGCGCTGGTTGTCGGTAGCCGCCGGGCAGATCGCTGCGGGGCCGGCCACTGCACGGCTGATTACCGTGTTCGGCGCGCCTTACGATGCCGAATCGACCATTGCCCGCAGCCATGCCCTGCTCAAAGTGGTGGAACAGGAACTGACCAACAGCCCATTCCTGGCCGGCAGCACGCCGACCCTGGCCGACGTGGCCGGCTATACCTACATCGCCCACGCTCCGGAGGGCAATGTCTCGCTGGCCGACTACCCGCAGGTGCGCGCCTGGCTGGCACGCATTGAAGCCCTGCCAGGCTTTGTGCCGATGCAGCGCACTGCCGTAGGCCTGCAAAGCGCCTAAGAACCAAGCCAGACAGCGACTCAGGTGGCTGTCCGCGATGCCGTTCACTTAAGCCAAGTGAACGGCATCCGGGCTACCGCTGTGGCGCCTTAAACGAACAACATTGGGTGCCTATCCGGCCTTTTCTTTTTGATTTACGCGGAGCCCGAGCATGAACCCGCCCGACCAAAACAGCCCCTCCCCCTGGCATGCCGGGGAAAAACAGTTGCAGGCGCGCGCCGGCGTGGCCGAGCGCATGGAGGTGTTTGGCCGGCGGGTGATTCGCGATCACATGCCCGAGCAGCACCGCCTTTTCTATCAGCAACTGCCGTTTATTTTGTTTGCCGCCGTTGATGATCAGGGCCGCCCTTGGGCGAGTATTGCCGAGGGCCCAGCAGGCTTTGTTCAGGCCCCAACGCCGCAGCAATTGCAACTGCACGGCTCACTGGCGGCGGATGATCCGGCCGCCACAGCGCTGCGCACGGGGTCGGCCATCGGCCTGCTGGGCATCGAACTGCACAGCCGCCGGCGCAACCGGCTCAATGGACATGTGCTGAGCCGCACTGCCGAATGGCTGGAGATTGGCGTCGAACATGCCTTTGGTAACTGCCCGCAATATATCCAGCACCGTGACCTGCAGCTCAACGCGACTGAACACAGGCTCCCACGGCCGGCTGCCCAGCGCCGCAGCGGTCTGGATGATGCAGCGCGCGCACTGATTGCCCAGGCCGACACCTTCTTCGTGGCCAGTTACATCGAACACGCCGATGGCAGCCGCTCGGTGGACATGTCCCACCGTGGCGGCCAGGCGGGTTTCGTTAAGGTCGAGGGCGACTGCCTGACCATCCCCGATTTTGCCGGCAACCTGCACTTCAACACCCTCGGCAACCTGCTGCTCAATCCACGCGCCGGCTTACTGTTTATCGACTTTGCCAGTGGCGATCTGCTGCAGGTCAGCGGGCGTACCGAACTGATTCTCGACGGCCCGCAGGTCAAGGCGTTCCAGGGCGCCGAACGGCTCTGGCAGGTCCAGGTCGAGGAACAGGTCTGGCGACCAGCGGCCCTCAAGCTGCGCTGGGACTTTCACAGCTATTCGGCCAACAGCCTGATGACCGGCGACTGGGCCGATGCCCAGGCCCGCCTGGCTGCGCAGGCGTTGCGCGAGCAATGGCGGCCATTACGGGTGGCGCGTATCGTCGAAGAAAGCAGTCACATTCGCTCCTTCTACCTGGAGCCGGCCGACGGCGCCGGCTTGCCGGACTTTAGCGCCGGCCAGCACCTGCCTCTGCGTCTATCGATTGCCGGCCAGGCCCAGCCGCTGATCCGCACCTACAGCCTGTCCAGCGCCCCGTCGGACAACTTCCTGCGCATCAGCGTCAAGCGCGAGGGCGTCGCGTCAAGCTACCTGCATGATCAGGTCGAGGTCGGCAGCCTGCTCGAAGCCCGCGCGCCGCAGGGACGCTTCTGCCTGGATAGCGAGCAGCGCCGGCCGCTGGTTTTGCTCGCCGCCGGGGTGGGCATCACGCCGCTGCTGGCGATGCTCCGTGAAGTCATCGTGCAGAACCAGCGGCTGCGTCGTTCGCGCCCGGTGTGGCTACTGCAAAGCGCGCGCAGCCTGGCCGAGCTGGCGTTTCGCGATGAACTGTTCAGCCTGCTGCAACGAGGCGGCGAGGCCATCCACGCCGTGCGCCTGCTCAGCCAGCCCGAGCCCGATGCGCTGGAGGGCCAGGACTTCGAGCTGGCCGGGCGCATCGATGTGGCGCTGCTCAAGGCCCTGCTGCCCTTTGACGACTATGACTTCTACCTGTGCGGCCCGAGCCGTTTCACCCAGGACCTGTATGACGGCCTGCGCGCCTTGAATATCAGCGACATGCGCATCCATGCGGAAACCTTCGGCCCCTCCAGCCTGCGCCGCCAGGCCGATCAGGGCAGCGCGCAAGCGGTCTTGCCGGCCGCCGCCAGTGGCCCGGTGCCGGTGTTATTTGCTCAGTCGGCCAAGGAGGCGCGCTGGACGCCGGGCAGCGGCAGCTTGCTGGAACTGGCCGAAAGCCGTGGCCTGAGGCCCGAGTTCAGCTGCCGCGGCGGCTCCTGCGGCACCTGCAAGACGCGAATCGTCAGCGGCGCGGTGACCTATCCACAGCCGCCGGCCGAACTGCCGGAGGCTGGCCAGGCGCTGATCTGCTGCGCCGTGCCCGCGGCCGATGCCACCGGCAATCCACCGCTAATCCTCGACCTTTAAGCCGCTCAACCAGGAGAACAACCATGAGCAACACCGAAACCCGCCCACCCTTGCCGCCGTTCACCCGCGAAACCGCTCTGCAGAAAGTGCGCATGGCCGAAGATGGCTGGAACAGCCGCGACCCCGAGCGCGTGGCGCTGGCCTATACGCCCGATAGCCGCTGGCGCAATCGCCATGAGTTCCCGCGGGGTCGCGAACAGATCCGCGCCTTCCTCGCCGGCAAATGGCAACGCGAGCACGAGTACCGTTTGATCAAGGAACTCTGGGCGCACACGGACAACCGCATTGCCGTGCGCTTTGCCTATGAGTGGCAGGACGCCAGCGGCCAGTGGTTTCGCTCCTACGGCAACGAGAACTGGGAGTTCGATGACCAGGGGCTGATGCAGGCACGTTACGCCAGCATCAACGACCTGCCGATTAGCCACGCTGAGCGACTGTTCCACTGGCCACAAGGCCGTCGTCCCGACGACCATCCGAGCCTCAGTGAACTGGGCCTGTAGCGCGCCATGCTGAAAACCCTGACCGCGTATAAATGCTGGGCCAACGGCGAACTGTTCGACCGTCTGCTGCAGGTACATGCCAACGCCCCGAGCGATCCGGCGCACGGCATGTTGCGCCTGCTCAATCATGTGTACGTGGTCGACCGCATCTTCCAGACCCATCTGCTCGGCCAACCCCATGGCTACACGGCGCTGAACACCACACACACGCCGAGCCTGCCAGCACTCTGGCAGGCCGTACAGCAACTGGACGACTGGTATGTGCATTACGCCGCGGCCCTGTCAGCGCCGGCCGAACAGGAACGCATCCACTTCACCTTTGTGGATGGCAAGCCGGCGTGCATGAGTCGCGCCGAAATGCTCATGCATGTGGTCAACCACGGCAGTTATCACCGCGGCGCGGTCGGCGAACTGCTGCATCAATCTGGCCTGCAAGCGCCCCATGATGTGCTGACTCGTTTTCTCAACTAAGCCAGTCATGCCAACGCCTACCTGCC
>DAITLT010000104.1:0-897 GCA_036835505.1 Pseudomonas sp. | reverse complement strand
GGGTTAGCGAAAGATCATTCCAGCCAATGAAACAGTCCATTGGAAAAGCTGGCTATTCTTGACCAGCAAGCCTTTTGCGACACTGACTCCGTCGGCTACCAAGCCTCTTTTAGCAACCTCGGAGACAACAAAATGCGCAAACTTCTTATCAGCCTGGCACTGCTCGCGCCCCTGGCCAACGCCGCCGAAATCGTCGGCAGCACCGAAGAAAATCGCGTCGGGCAAACCTTCGGCAGTGGTGCCGGGGTATTGCTCGGCGGCGCCGCCGGTGGCCCCATCGGCGCCCTGGTTGGCGCGGCCATCGGCTACTTCAGCGGCGAGCAGATCCAGCAAGACAGCGGCCAGAGTGGGCGGGCGTTCCTGGTCAAGAACGACGACGGCAGCCTGAGCGAGGTGCGCCCCAACCGCTTGCCGGTGGAGCTGCAGGACGATGCGGCGCGGCTCTCGGCAAATAACTAAGCGATGCCACGCCAAGCGGATGCCGTTCACTTAAGCCAAGTGAACGGCATTGTGTAACCCGGATGCAGTCCGGCCTGGTTTGACCGCTCAGCTCAGGCGCGAGGAGGATTTGCGCAGGATTTTGATCGAGTGGGTCAGGTTTGGTTTGCGCGTGACGCTGATAGCACGGCGACTGACGGTGTCGATGGTGATGTTCCAGAAGCCGGTGCTGGGCACAGTAATTTTCGCCGGGAAGCTATCAAAAGCGCCGCCGTGATAGGTGTGACGGCCTCCGTTCTTGAAGCTGCGAAAATTCGCGTCGCTCATCAGGCGGATGTTGCAGGTCTGCGAACACTGGATGACGACCACGTCGTCTTCATTCAAATGTTCGCGTTGATGTATAAATTTCATGTCCTGCTCCGCACTGCTTCTTTAGCCAAATCAAGACGATACCACGCC
>DAITLT010000103.1:0-10062 GCA_036835505.1 Pseudomonas sp. | reverse complement strand
CCGCTCAGGGGTTGCCGGTTCGGGCCGACGCAGAGCCGCTGGCGCCGGCGGTTATCCTTGCCAGCTTGCAGCGCATCGGCTGGCTGTCGCTGCTCAACAGTCAGGTGATTGTCCAGGCCCATGGCCAGGCGCCAGTGGCGCTCACCTATGTCAACTTCAGCCTGCGCAGCCAGGGCAGTCGCCAGCGTCTGGATGGCCGTCTGGTCTTGCCCGATGGCCAGCCGTTGGCCCTGCGCCTGAGCAGCCGCCTGCACCCCGAGATCTGGCGCGAAGCTGAGCTGGCCTTGTATCTGAACGTGCCGCAAAGCGATTGGGCGCGCTGGTTGCCGGCGCAACTGACCCGCCAATGGGGGCTGGAGCGGCTGCAGGCCGGCGGCCAGTTCTGGCTGGACTGGAGCCGCGGCAGCGTGCAGCGGGCGGCCCTGCAACTGCATGCGCCGCAGGTGCTCGGTGGTTATGCCAAACGCCCGGCCGTGGGCCTGCAGGACCTGGGCCTGAATGCCCATTACCAGCGCACCGAGACGGGCTTCCAGTTACAGGTTGATTCACTGGCCGCCACCCTGGGCGAAACGCGCTGGGGCGATGCGCGCCTGGGGCTGGAGTATCAGGCCGAAGATGCCGAGCACCAGCCACAGTGGAAGCTGCGTGCCGACCGCCTGCACCTGACCCCGCTGGTGCCGCTGGTCAAGGCGCTGGCGCCGCTGCCGGAGAACCTGGTGAACGTGCTCGACGGCCTGCAACCGCAAGGGCTGGTGCGCAACCTGCAACTGGACTATCGGCCCCAGGCCCTGGCCGATCAACGTCTGCAATTCAGTGCCAACCTCGACCAAGTCGCCATCCGCCCGTTCCATGGCGCGCCGGGGGCCAGTCAGGTCAGTGGCAGCATCAGTGGCGACCTGGGCCGGGGTGAGCTGCGCCTGGCGGCGGATGATTTCGCCCTGGAGCTGGCGCCGCTGTTTGCCAAGCCCTGGCAGTACCGTCGGGCCAATGCCCTGTTGCAGTGGCGGATCAGCCCGGACGAGGTGACCATCAGCAGCCCGCTGATGCAGCTGGATGGCGAGGAAGGACAACTGGCCGGCGATATGTTGATTCGCCTGGCCTTCGACCCGCAGGTCGAGGACTACATGGACCTGCGCGTCGGCATCCGCGCGGGCGATGCGCGCTACACCGGCAAATACCTGCCCGAGGTGCTCAGCCCGGCGCTGCGCGAGTGGCTGAATACGGCCATTCGTGGCGGCAAGATCAATCAGGGCTTCTTCCAGTACCAGGGCTCCCTGGCGAAAAACGCCGCGCCCACGGCCAGCACCCTGAGCCTGTTTTTCCAGGTTGAGGATGCCGAGCTGGCCTATCAGCCGGGTTGGCCGGCGCTGCGCGGCGGCGTGGGCGCGGTATTTATTGATGACCAGGGCGTGCGGGTGCAGTTGGCCAAGGGCCAGGTGCTGGACAGTGAAGTGCGCAACGTCAGCGTCAACATCCCCCCGGCCAACAATGGCGGCCCCGTGCGCCTGGCCCTGGACGGCGAAGTGCAGAGCAGCGTGGCCGATGGCCTGCAGATTCTGCGTGAGGCGCCCTTGGGCGTTGCGCCGACCTTTGCCGGCTGGCAGGGCGAGGGCGCCCTGAGTGGCCGACTGAAACTGGATATTCCCCTGGCCGCTGGACAGACACCGTTGGTCCAGGTGGATTTTGCCACCGAGCAGGCGCGCCTGCAGATCAGCGAGCCGGCCCTGCGACTGGATAACCTCAAGGGCGCCTTTCGCTTCAACAGCGCCACCGGCCTGAGTGCGCCGGATGTGCGGGCGCAGGTATTCGGCCGTCCCGTGCGGGCAAAAATTGTCGCCGAGGGTAAGCGCGGCCAGGCCCGCACGCGCATCGAGGCCACAGGCCAGGTGGCCCTGAAGAGCATCAGCGACTGGCTGGCGATCAGTCAGCCCTTGCCGGCCAGTGGCGAGTTGCCCTATCGCCTGGCCCTGACCCTGGACGGTGCGGACAGCCAGTTGCGCATCGAATCGACGCTCAAGGGCCTGGCTCTCGATCTGCCCGCGCCGTTCGGCAAGAGCGCCGCAGAGGCCCGTTATATCGATTGGCGGATGACCCTGCAGGGCCCGGAGCGGCGTTACTGGCTGGCCTATGAAGACCTGGCCAGCCTGGCCCTGGCGGCGCCGCCCGGTGCCTGGTCGGCCGGGCGCGGGCAACTGCTGTTGGGCAAGGGGCAGGCCGTGCTGCCGAGCAGTCCTGGACTGACCGTTGGCGGCAGCCTGAGCGAGTTGGACTGGGATGTCTGGCAAGCCACGCTCAAGCGCTATGCCCCGGCGCAGAGCCCGCTGAGCAGTGATTTTATCCGCCGTGTGGCGCTCAAGATCGGGCGCTTCCAGGGCTTTGGGGTGACCCTGCGCGGGCTGGACGGGCAATTGACCCGCGCCGATGCGGCCTGGCAGTTGCATCTGGACAGCGATCTGCTGAGCGGCCAGATACGCCTCCCCGATGCGCCGGGCGCCACCCTGGTGGCTAATTTGACGCGCCTGCAACTGCCGGCCAGTCAGCCCGTCGATCCGGCCGCGCCGCCGGCAGCCGATGCCCTGGCGGAGGTCGATCCACGGCAGATTCCGGCGCTTGATTTGACCATTGCTCAAGTGTTGCAGGGCGACAGCGTGGTCGGCGCCATGGCGCTGAAGGCGCGGCCCAGCGCCGCCGGGGTCAGCTTTAGCGAGCTCAGCATCGACCTCAAGGGCTTGCTGGTGACCGGCGGGCTGACCTGGGAGGGCGCACCGGGGGCGACCCGCAGCAGTTATACCGGGCGTCTCAAGGGCGCCGATCTGGCCGCCGTGCTGAGCGCCTGGCAGTACGCGCCGAGTGCCACCAGTAAGAGCTTTCGCGTCGACGTGGAGGGCAATTGGCCGGGCTCGCCGCTGAATTTCAACATGCGTCACCTGACCGGGCGGGTCGATATTCGCCTGAGCAATGGCCAGTTCCTCGAGGTCAAGGGCGGCTCGGCGGCGACCCTGCGGATTTTCGGCCTGCTCAACCTGAATTCCCTGGCCCGTCGCCTGCGCCTGGACTTTACCGACCTGACCGACAAGGGCCTGGCCTACGACAAGGTTACAGGCGTCTTGCAGGGCAGCGATGGCCAGTTCAGCACCGCCGTACCCCTGACGCTCAAGGGGCCCTCGACCATCGTCGTCGATGGGCAGTTGAACATGCGTCAGCAGACCGTCGATACGCGCATCCGGGTGACCCTGCCGGTGGCCAGCAACCTGCCGCTGGCAGCCCTGATCATCGGGGCGCCGGCAGTCGGCGGCGCCTGGTTTGTCGCCGACAAGCTGCTGGGCGGCAAGATGTCCTCGCTGACCAGCGTCGAATACCGCGCGGTCGGGCCACTGGACAATCCCACCGTCAGTTTCGTTAAACCCTTTTGAGCCGCCGAACCCCTGGCGATGGGGTAGCATGCCGCCGTTAGCCGCACCGGAGACTGCCATGAGCCTTGCCGTAATCCAGATGGTCAGCCAGGACGATGTCCTGGCCAACCTGCGTGCCGCCCGTTTGCTGCTGGAGCAAGCGGCGGCAGCGGGCGCGCGGCTGGCCGTGTTGCCGGAGAACTTTGCCGCCATCGGCCGGCGTGATCTGCCCCAGTTGGGGCGGGCCGAAGCCTTGGGCGAAGGGCCGATCTTGCCCTGGCTGCGCCAGGCCGCCCGCGATCTGGGCTTGTGGATTGTTGCCGGCACCTTGCCCCTACCGCCGGATGACCAGCCCGAGGCCAAGCCCCACGCCTGCTCGCTGTTGCTCGACGCGCAGGGCCAGCGCGTGGCGCGCTATGACAAGTTGCATTTGTTTGACGTGGATGTGGCGGACAGCCGGGGCCAGTACCGCGAGTCCGACGACTACGCCCACGGCGCCCGGCTGGTGGTGGCCGACACGCCGGTGGGCCGGCTGGGCCTGACGGTGTGCTACGACCTGCGCTTTCCGGCGTTGTACAGCGCCTTGCGTGCGGCGGGCGCCGAGCTGATCAGTGCGCCGTCGGCCTTTACCGCCGTGACCGGCGAGGCCCATTGGCAGGTGCTGGTGCGCGCCCGGGCAATTGAAACCCAGTGTTACCTGTTGGCCGCCAATCAGGGTGGCAGCCACCCTGGCGGACGGGCAACCTATGGCCACTCGGCGATCATCGATCCCTGGGGCCGGCCGCTGGCCGAGCAGGCCCAAGGCGAGGCGCTGTTGCTGGCCCGCCGCGATGCGGCCGAGCAAGCCGCCATTCGCCAACGCATGCCGATAATCCAGCATGCTCGATTTTCGGTGGATTTGAGACGGGTGAGTGGGGAGTAGAAAGTGGGGGGAGTAGAAAGTGGAGCGCATGCCGCCCTCCACTCCCGACTTCCCACTCCCCACTCCCGATTTCCCACTTCCCACTCACGACTTACCATTTACCCCTTACCAGCCACGCCCTGTCTGAGAGTAATTATATGAGCCACTTGTTGTTATCGGTCAGTGAGCACCTGCTGGGCCCTGGCGGCCTGACGATCGAGCGTTTGCCGGCGGTGCTGGGTGAGCTGGCGGGGCCGGGTATCGATGCCGCCGATCTGTATTTCCATGGTCAGGTCTCGGAAACCTGGGTGCTGGAAGACGGCATCGTCAAGGAAGGCAGCTTCAACCTCGATCAGGGTGTCGGCGTGCGCGCCCAGTCCGGCGAGAAAACCGGTTTTGCCTACAGCAACGCCATCACCGCCGAGGCCCTGAGCCAGGCCGCCCGCGCCGCCCGGTCGATTTCTCGGGCCGGCCAGGAAGGCCGTGTGCAGGTGTTCGCCAGCCCCCAGGTCAGCGCCCTGTACGCCCAGGACAACCCGCTGGATGTGCTTAGCCGGGCGGAAAAAGTTGAGTTGCTCAAGCGCGTGGATGTCGCCACCCGCGCCCTCGATCCGCGGATTCAGCAGGTGACGGTGAGCCTGGCCGGGGTTTGGGAGCGCATCCTGGTGGCCGCCACCGATGGCAGCCTGGCCGCCGATGTGCGCCCGCTGGTGCGCTTCAATGTCAGCGTGATCGTCGAGCACAACGGCCGCCGTGAGCGCGGCGGCCATGGCGGCGGCGGACGCACCGACTATCGCTACTTTCTCAACGAAGACCGGGCCATGGGCTATGCCCGCGAGGCCCTGCGCCAGGCCCTAGTCAATCTCGACGCGATTCCCGCGCCGGCCGGCAGCATGCCGGTGGTGATGGGCGCCGGCTGGTCCGGGGTGCTGCTGCACGAGGCGGTCGGCCACGGTCTGGAAGGCGACTTTAACCGCAAGGGCAGCTCGGCCTACAGCGGCCGGCTGGGCGAGAAGGTGGCCTCCAGCCTGTGTACCATCGTCGATGATGGCACCCTGTTCGAGCGTCGCGGCTCCCTCAGTGTCGATGACGAGGGCACGCCGACCCAGTGCACCACCCTGATCGAAAACGGCGTGCTCAAGGGTTATATGCAGGACAAGCTGAATGCGCGCCTGATGGGCGTGGCCGCCACCGGTAACGGCCGGCGCGAGTCCTACGCGCACCTGCCGATGCCGCGCATGACCAATACCTACATGCTGGCCGGGGCAAGCGATCCCGAGGAAATCATCGCTTCGGTGAAGAAGGGCATCTATTGCGCCAATCTGGGCGGCGGTCAGGTGGACATCACCAGCGGCAAGTTTGTCTTCTCCACCAGCGAGGCTTACCTGATCGAAAACGGCAAGATCACCGCACCGGTGAAAGGCGCCACCCTGATCGGCAACGGGCCTGAGGCCATGGGTCGGGTGTCGATGGTCGGCAACGACCTGGCCCTGGACAGTGGCGTGGGTACCTGCGGCAAGGACGGCCAGTCGGTGCCCGTCGGCGTCGGCCAGCCGACCCTAAAGATCGATGCGATCACCGTCGGTGGCACTGGAGCCTAAGGCGTGACTGGTAAGTGGGAAGTGGGAAGTGGGAAGTGGTAAGTGGTAAGTGGATGAGTGGTAAGTGGGGAGTGGGGAGTGGGGAGTGGGGAGGTAGTAAGTGGGGAGTGGGAAGTAGTAAGTGGGAAGTGGTGAGTAGCGTGTGGGTCTGTCGCTAACGTCTGCCATGACGCCCGACTTCCCACTCCCCACTCATCCACTCCCCATCCAGCCGTTAGCGCAGACCGCGTTTGGCTTCATCCAGTTCGCGGATGTATTTGAAGATTTTGCGGCTGGCGGCCGGTGGTTTGCTTTGTGCGGCTTCATGCTGGGCCTGGCGAATCAACTGGCGCAGGTGTTGGCGGTCGGCCTCGGGGTAGTCGCCCACGAAGCTCTCCAACACGCTGTCATCGCCGCCCAGCAGGCGGTCGCGCCAGCGTTCCAGGCCGTGGAAGCGTTCGTTGTACTGGCGCGTGGAGGCGTCCAGTTGGTCGATCAGGGTCAGGATGGCGTCGATGTCCTGATCACGCATCAGCCTGCCGATAAACAGGATGTGCCGTTTGCGGGCGATATTGGCCGTGTGCTTGGGTGCATCGGCCAGCGCCCGACGCAGGCCGTCGGTGAGGGGCAGGCGGTTAAGCAGGTCGGGCTTGAGGGTGGTCAGGCGTTCGCCGAGATCCACCAGCGCATGCAACTCGCGCTTGACCTGGGATTTACTCTTCTCTTCGGAGAAGTCGTCGAGATAGTCAGACATGGGGCTGATCCAGTGGGAAACGCCGCCATGATAACCAGACAAAGGCCGGCGGTCTTGGCTGAATGTAGTGAAGCATGGATTGGAGAGAGAGATGAGCGCATCTGCAACCGTTGGCCCGCAGGCCCTGCCCGAGCTGCAGGAGCAGGTCGAGCGAATTATCGCCGAGGCCGCCCGCCAGGGCGCCAGTGCCTGCGAGGTGGCGGTATCCCTGGAGCAAGGGCTGTCGACCTCGGTGCGCCAGGGCGAAGTGGAGACGGTGGAGTTCAACCGCGACCAGGGCTTTGGCATCACCCTGTACCTGGGCCAGTGCAAGGGCTCGGCCAGCACCTCGGCGAGTGGCGAGGCGGCCATCCGCGAAACCGTGGCGGCGGCCCTGGCGATTGCCCGGCATGCCTCGGCCGATGACTGCGCCGGCCTGGCCGATGCGGCGTTGATGGCGCGTGACTTGCCGGAGCTGGACCTGTATCACCCCTGGTCGATTAGCCCGGAACAGGCGATTGAGCAGGCGTTGCGCTGTGAGGCCGCCGCCTTCGCCACCGATCCACGGATCAACAATGCCGATGGCACCAGCCTCAGCACCCATCAGGGCTGTCGGGTGTATGGCAATAGCCATGGTTTCATCGGCGGCTATGCCAGCACCCGGCATAGCCTGAGCTGCGTGATGATTGCCGAGGCCGACGGCCTGATGCAGCGTGATTACTGGTACGACGTCAATCGCCAGGGCGAGTTGCTGGCGGACGCCGAGGCTATCGGCCGGCGTGCGGCGTTGCGCGCGGTCAGCCGCCTGGGCGCACGGCCGGTGCCGACCTGCGAGGTGCCGGTGCTGTTTGCTGCGGAAGTGGCCACGGGGCTATTCAGTCACTTTTTGGCGGCGATTTCCGGCGGCAATCTGTATCGCAAGTCGTCCTTCCTCGAAGGCAGCCTGGGCCAGCAACTGTTTCCCGAGTGGTTGCGCCTGGATGAGCGGCCACATATTCCGCGCGCCCTGGGCAGCGCCACCTTCGATGGTGATGGCCTGGCCACCTACGCCAAGGCGTTTGTCGAGGGCGGCGTCCTGCAGTCCTACATCCTTGGCACCTACGGCGGGCGCAAGCTGGGCTTGCCGAGCACGGCCAACGCCGGCGGCGTCCACAATCTGTTTGTCAGCCATGGGCCGGACGATCAGGCGGCGCTGCTCAAGCGCATGGACCGCGGCCTGCTGGTCACCGAGCTGATGGGCCAGGGCCTGAACATGGTCACCGGCGACTATTCCCGCGGCGCGGGCGGCTACTGGGTGGAAAACGGTGAGATCCAGTTCCCGGTGCAGGAAGTCACCATCGCCGGCAACCTGCGCGATATGTTCAAGCAGATCGTCGCGGTGGGCAGTGACCTGGAGCTGCGCAGCAATATCCGTACGGGTTCGCTGCTGATCGAGAAAATGACCGTGGCGGGCAGCTGAGGCGGGCGCGGCGGGCGCAGGCGGGTAGGGCTTACTCGCCTTCGTCGAAGTAGTTGTTGATCAGTTCGATCACGGCCGCAAGGGCCTGGTCTTCCTGTTCGCCGCTGGTGGACAGATGAATGCGGGTGCCTTTGCCGGCGGCCAGCATCATCACCGCCATGATGCTTTTGCCGTCCACCAGGCTTTCTGGCGTGCGACCCAGGCGTACCTGACAGGGGAAGCGCCCGGCGACGCCAACGAACTTGGCCGCGGCGCGGGCGTGCAGACCAAGCTTGTTGATGATGGTGATTTCGCAGGCGGGCATGTCGCTGTGCATCCTTTTAGCTGAGGTCGCGGTGGCGGACCTGAAGGTTCTTCAGTTGTGGCCTGAGCGTCTGCCCCAGGCGTTCCGCCAGGTACACCGAGCGGTGATGGCCGCCGGTGCAGCCGATGGCGATGGTCACGTAGGCGCGGTTGCTGGCGGCAAAGCGCGGTAGCCACTTGTACAGGTAGGCGTGGATGTCGTGGTACATCTCATCCACATCGGCCTGGGCCGCCAGGTAGTCGATCACCGGCTGATCCAGTCCGGAATGGGCGCGCAGGTCGGGCTTCCAGTACGGATTGGGCAGGCAGCGCACGTCGAACACCAGGTCGGCATCCACCGGCATGCCCCGCTTGAAGCCGAAGGATTCGATCAGGAACGCGGTGCCCGGCTCAGGCTTGTTGAGCAGGCGCAGCTTGAGGCTGTCGCGCAACTGGTAAAGGTTGAGGTGGGTGGTGTCGATCTTCAGGTCGGCCAGGTCGCTGATCGGCTCCAGTAGCAGAGACTCATCGCGGATGGCTTCTGCCAGGGAGCGGCTTTCGTCGGTCAGAGGATGGCGCCGGCGCGTCTCGGAGAAGCGCTTGAGCAGGGTATCTTCATCGGCATCCAGGTAGAGCACGTCGCACTGGATATGCCGCGCCCGGACTTCGGCCAGCAGCTCGGGAAAGCGTTGCAGGTGGGTCGGCAGGTTGCGCGCGTCGATGGATACCGCCACCTGTGGTTGCAGCACCTCGGTGTGCAGCAGGGCGCGTTCGGCCAGCTCGGGGAGCAGGCCGGCCGGCAGGTTGTCGATGCAGTAAAAGCCGTTATCCTCGAGAACATCGAGGGCGGTGCTCTTGCCCGAGCCGGAGCGGCCGCTGACGATGATCAGGCGCATGCTCAGTGGCCGTTCTGCGCGTCCACCACGACCTGGTACAGCGCCTCGCTGCTCTGGGCCTGGCGCAGACGCTCACGAACCTCACCCCGGTCAAGCATGCTGGCAATCTGCCGCAGCAGCTCCAGGTGCTCGTCGGTGGCCGCTTCGGGCACCAGCAAGACAAACAGCAGATCAACCGGGGCGCCGTCAATCGCGTCGAAATCGACGGCGGCGTCCAGGTGCAGCACCGCACTCAGCGGCGCGAGGCAACCGGGCAGACGACAGTGGGGAATGGCAATGCCATTGCCAAACCCGGTCGAGCCGAGCTTTTCGCGGGCTATCAGGCTTTCGAAGATGTCCTGTTCGTCCAGTTCCGGCAGCTCGCTGGCTACCAGGCTGGCAATTTGTTCGAGGACGCGTTTTTTGCTGCCGCCCGGCGCGCTCACCAGGGAGCGGCCGGGGGTCAGGATATTTTCAAGTCGAATCATAGGAAGGGAGAGTGTCAGCGGACGGTAGCGCCCTGCAGACGTTCTAGCTGTTTTTCCTTGTGCTTGATCAGTTGGCGGTCGAGTTTGTCAGCGAGCAGATCAATCGCTGCATACATGTCTTCGTGCTCGGCGTTGGCGACCACTTCGGCGCCCGCGACGTGCAGGGTGGCTTCAATTTTCTGCTTGAGTTTTTCGACCGCCATGGTCACCTGAACATTGGTGATTCGGTCGAAGTGACGTGACAGTCGGGCGAATTTCTCGTCGACATAATCACGCAGGGCGTCGGTCACATCCAGTTGGTGTCCACTGATGTTGACTTGCATACCGCATTCTCCTTGTTGCCGTGTGTAAG